>NZ_JAVJRX010000046.1:0-4998 GCF_040219735.1 Coleofasciculus sp. G1-WW12-02
TACTACACTCAACCTAGTGACTGCCTATAAGAACTTTTTTGAGGGTAGGGCTAGATACCCTAGGTTTAAGGCAAAAAGAAATAAGCAGTCCATTCAGTATCCCCAGTCAGTAACAGTTGTAGATGGTTGCCTCAAATTTCCGGGTCGCGTGGCAAAAGTCAAAGCTAAAATACACCGACCAATTGAGGGGACAATCAAAACAGTAACGGTTAGTATGACTCCATCGGGGAAATACTATGCATCCGTTTTGACCGAAGTAGAAGGGGATAACCCACCCGCTAGCACTGAGCGAAGTCGAAGTGAAGGCAAAGTAGCTGGGATTGATTTAGGGTTAAAGGATTTTGCTATTGTCAATGATGGTGTCAAGACCTCTAAATACGCTAACCCCAAGCACCTAGCCAAACATGAGCGCAACCTTAAGCGCAAGCAACGGAAATTAGACAGAAAGGAGAAGGGAAGCAAGTCAAGGAATAAAGCCAGAAAGCTGGTGGCTAAGGTTCACGAACGAGTTAGTAATGTCCGTCAAGACTACTTACATAAGCTATCTAGAAAGCTTGTTGACGAAAACCAAGTCATCGTAGTCGAAAGCTTGAATACTAAGGGCATGGTTCGTAACCATAAACTAGCCAAAGCAATTTCTGATGTAGGCTGGGGGATGTTTGTCAATTTCTTATCTTACAAACTTGAAGAAGAGGGTAAGGTATTGGTAGAGATTGAGCGATGGTTCCCTAGTTCAAAACTCTGCTCAAACTGCCATTATCAAGTAGCTGAGATGCCACTAGATATTAGGGCATGGATTTGTCCGAGTTGCGGCACTCACCACGATAGAGACGGTAACGCTTCAGCGAATATTAGAGCAGAAGGCATCAGGATTCTATCGGTCTCAGGGACTGGGACTGCTGCTGATGGAGGGGATGTGAGACCGAAGCTTGGACGTAAGTCTAAGTTGACGCAATCCCCAGTGAGATCAGAAGCTCAGGCTTCTACGAAGTAAGCCTGAGTAGTTCACGACAAGCTATCGTAACGTGGGGGGGTGGATGAACCGAATTCCAGCAAGAGTGATACCTGCTAGGATAAAAAAAGGAAGTGCCAATAATATTGCTAGATTTACAAGTTTCCTATGCCCATGACCGCTCAAGTTATTGTCGAAAAGAAAAAATTAGACAACCCTCCTCTAGAGATTCACTATCTGGGCGATCGCGTTCTGCGTCAACCAGCTAAGCGGGTTGCCAAAGTAGACCAAAGCATCCGACAGTTAGCTCATCAGATGCTGCAAACCATGTATAGTGCAGATGGCATTGGCTTGGCAGCACCACAGGTCGGGGTAAATAAACAAATCATTGTCATCGACTGCGAACCGGATAACCCAGAAAATCCCCCCTTGATTCTGATTAACCCCACGATTAAACGCTTTGGTTCGAGTGTATGTGACGCTCAAGAAGGGTGTTTAAGTATTCCTGGCGTCTACTTAGATGTCAAACGCCCGGTAGAGGTGGAAGTTGTCTACAAAGATGAGAATGGACGCCCGAAAACCTTAAAGGCGGATGGTCTGCTTTCTCGCGCCATTCAACATGAAATGGATCACCTGACTGGGGTTATGTTTGTGGATCGGGTGGAAAATGGATTGGTTTTGGCAGAAGAACTGCAAAAGTATGGCTTTTCTACCCAAGCTGTCAAACCTTTTCATGCCTAGGAAATAAAGTAACCGTACCAATGCCTTGTCCATGGATTGATCCATGGACATTTTAGTATACTGCGTTAGGTCTAATCCAATGACACCAAAAAGTGGTTTATTTTTGATGGGTTCCTGTATTACCGCAATTGCGGCTGTTGGCTCAATTTTTGAACTCTCTTCAGGAACACCTCAGTTAGGTGTATCAGTCACGGAAATTATCCTGGCGGGTAGTATTCCCTTGAGTGGCTTTTTGTTCTACGCCGCTGTTCGCGATGCGAAGGCAAATCAGTAGGCAATAGGCAATAGGCAATAGTTTACACTGGTCTAAGGATGGCTCACCACTTGCCCTATGACTGGTCAACACTGCCGTGGATTTCTGCGACCTCTTGCTGTCAGAGGTACAGCTATACCACTATCTTCCTATCCCTTGTCTGAGGAGCAGGAGATAGTGATTGGGCGTGATCCAAGCTGCCAAATTGCCTTAAACCCTAATCAGTATTTAATTGTATCGCGGCGTCATGCCACGATTCGTCCCTGTTCACCCTGGAATCAGGGCTGGGAAATTTGTGATCTCAATAGTATTAATGGTACTTACATTAATGGTTATCCTTTACGGGGATGCTGTCGATTGCACGCCGGCGATCGCATTGAACTGGGTCAAGATGGTCCTCAGTTTATTTTTGAGTGTCAGTTCAGCTCGTCTGTGTCCCCAGTCTCACCTGTTCCTTCGGGTTCATCGCTGACACATGTCAGTGTAATCGGACATAAAACTGCGGATTCGGTTACCTTTAGCCAACTGTTTCCCCTCGCTTCAACGGGAGCCGATTTAACTCAGAAGGCGTTTCTTGGACCCGCTATTCTGACGGTGGTTTTTGTGGTGTTGATGTTTATGGCTGTCGGTAAGCCAATGGTGTTTAATCTCCTATTGGCAACCTATTTAACCGGTGCCGCCTCTTACTTTATCTACCAACTTTGTGGTAAATCCAAACCGTGGTGGGTGTTATTGGGATGTGCGATCGCGACGGGTTTAATTTTAACGAGTCCGTTGTTACCTCTATCGATCATCGTTTTTCGCGACATCTTACCGGGAAGTTTACCCCAAGAAGGGGAACTGATCAGTTTTACCGCTCTGCTGATCCGCATGTTTTTTGGGGCGGGTTTGATGGAAGAGTTACTTAAAGTCCTTCCCATTATTGGGGCGTATTTCTTGGGGAGACTCCTACGTTCTCCTTGGCGAGAACAAATTGGCGTCTGGGAACCTCTGGATGGGATTCTATTAGGTACGGCGTCAGGGGTGGGTTTTACGCTATTGGAAACTCTGGGGCAGTATGTTCCCGATATCATTGATAATGTGACCTTTCAAGCGGGTCAAGAACCGGGTCAGCTGATGGGATTGCAATTACTCATCCCCCGTCTACTCGGTTCAGTCGCCGGACATATTGCTTATAGTGGCTACTTTGGCTATTTTATCGGCTTAAGTGTCCTCAAACCGCGAAAAGTTTGGCAAATTCTGGGAACGGGTTATCTTTGTGCGGCGACTCTCCACGCTCTTTGGAATGCCAGCGGGTTTGTCAGTAGTTTATTGTTAGCAGTGGTGGGGATTTTGTCCTATACCTGCTTAGCCGCCGCCATTCTCAAAGCTAGGGCAATCTCGCCGACGCGATCGCAAAACTTCGCTACCCGTTTATTTTGATCCTCTATACAATAAAAATCCTCTGCTTACCCTAAACAAGAGAGCAGAGGATTTTTATAACGGAGCAATTGACAAAAGCAATGTTAGTTGTTCTAATCCAGAGCCAACATCACTTTGTCAGAAAACTGCCTGCGCCTTGATCACATGAGCAACCTGTATCCTCAAGCGCTGACTCAACGCACTCATGCTTTGGAGAACCTTATGCACTGATGAACGATTTCTGCTTTTCTCCCTGAGAATGCAGGTTTAGTCTACTTGTGTAGTTTATTCCAAGTTCAGAGTCCAAGACTCCAGAGAACCTGAATCACCCGCAGAGCAATCATTAATAATCAGTTGCCAAGTCCCAGCAGATGAGTGTCCCTTAAACACAGACAAAGGCTGAGTTGCACAATACTCACCACTGGGAATCACCCCATGAGACCCAGCTACTGAGTCAAAACTATGGGAGAAGTTATCGTTAAAGCTGTAATCCCCATTTAGGTCGTTACTGTAGCCACTCGCCGAAAATTGAGGTTGTCCGGGGCGCCGGAATAAGTCCACCACAACCCCGGTTTCTACATGACGCAATTGGGCAATCAAGTCCCCAACCCAAGTATGTTCTAAGTGATTCAGAGTTACGGTGACGTTACTAATCGCGATATTTTCCGTCACCACAATCTCATCTTGAAAACTGGCAACTCCATCGGGAATATTGCCACCACGACCGCAGTAGGTCGAAGCGGGGGAGTTCACAGATGTGGTAATGTTAGCGTCTACAGTGGCAGTTGAGGTACGATTCATGAGCTTCGACATAGGTTATAACTCCAAAACAGAATTAGGTTGACAAAAGGTAAAACTCCGCTAGCGATCGCGAAATTACAATGTTAAGAATATTTGCGCTCTGTTACGCATTCTTAATGCACCCCGAATTTTTTTTAATTTCGCGAACATACAATAATCTCCTCTTAATTAATAATGGCATTACTTGGGCGGTTTTATCTAGTCCTTCTGGGGATCTTTACTAAAAAAAAACAATTTAATCGATCCCAAACTGATATCTTTATTTCCTGTATTCCTTTACTGACAAGCAATTCAGCGTCAAACATTGAGCATTCTTGTCCTTAGGTTTATGTTAATTTAATATAAAATTACATCCTTTATAACTTTGATTAATCTTTGGTGAGAGATTAAAAAACTTTCTCAAACAACTCGGAATTTATCCGCGTCGCTCTGACACAAACTTAAACCTACCCTTCCCGAAGGGTTGGACTGTAAATTTTGAACTCACCCCTCTGCCCCAAGAGTATTAAGTTTAAACCGTTGTCTTGTAAATTTAGTTTCTTTTTCGTAAAGATTTGTTGCATCATCGGCTAAAAATTTTTTGGGCTATTAATTTAAACTACTTTCTCTTAACAGAGAAACTCTTTTATGTATGCCACCCACAGCCAGCCTAGTCATTAGAACTTCTCCGTTGTGGGAAACCCTGCGTCTTCAGACCAGGGAGGAACACGCGGTAGCGGTTTAAGAAGCATACCCCTTTCGGGGTGGAGGGGTATGGTTGCCCCTCCGGTTTTCACCCATTTCTGGGGTAAAGTTAGCCTCGCCAAGGTTATCGGTCGGTAACTGTCCAAAAAGCACTGTTTCAGTGACC
>NZ_JAVJRX010000047.1:0-118032 GCF_040219735.1 Coleofasciculus sp. G1-WW12-02
TAAATATGACTTAGAAAAGGAGTACAAAAACAACAAGCACTTCCAAGCCCTCTATTCTCAAGCGGCTCAACAAGCGCTAAGAACAGTTAGCGAATCCTTTAAGTCCTTCGATGGTTTAATAAAGGCGTTTAGAAAAGGAAAGATAGCAGATAACCCTAGACTGCCTAAGTATTTAAAGAAAGGCGGTCTTTCTGTTGTCAGCTATCCTAAGCAAGCTTTGAAGATTAAAGATGGTCAAATCAGGATACCGCTAGGAAAGTTGGTTAAAACATGGTTTAAGATAGCGGATTTCTTTATCCATAAACCATCTAATCTCAACTTCAAAGACATCAAGGAGCTGAGAGTCCTCCCCCGCAACGGTTGCTTCTACGCTGAGTTCGTCTACCTCCTGCCTTCCATAAAAGCAGATGTAGACCCCTTACGGGTACTAGGAATCGACCCCGGACTCAACAACTGGATGACCTGCGTTTCTAATGTAGGAACCAGTTTTATTGTTGATGGACGTAAACTAAAGAGTCTCAACCAGCTCTACAACAAACGGGTTGCAACCATTAAGTTGGATAAAGCTCAAGGGTTTTGGAATGAAGAATTAGCCTCTCTCACAGAAAGGCGTAATAGGCAAGTAAGAGATGCGGTTAACAAAGCCGCTCGTGTTGTTATCAACTATTGCCTCCAACATCGGATTGGAACAGTCGTTTTCGGCTGTAATCGACGCAATAAAGATGGGATTGAGTTAGGGAAAAAGACGAACCAGGAGTTTGTTCAAATTCCTACTGCTCGTCTTAAACATAGGATTGAGCAACTGTGTGAGCAATACGGGATTCAGTTTGTAGAAACTGAAGAAAGCTATACATCTAAAGCTAGTTTTCTTGACAATGACCCTCTGCCTGTATTCGGCTCAGGCCCGGAAGGGTGGAGCAAGGGTGGAAAGCGAGTAAAACGAGGAATGTACCGCACCAAAAACGGAGAATTTGTCAACGCCGATGCTAACGGGGCTGCCAATATTCTCCGCAAAGTAGAGATACAGCTAGGTCTTGATTGAGCCTTGCGTCAGTAGGGCGTTTTTGACTGCGCCATTCAGGGTTTTTCTCTGGAACTCTAAGAAGACAAAACGAAGGGACGCGGCTTTAGTTCGTCCCGTAGTATCCTCTTAGAATCCCCCGCGTTTTAACCGGGGGAGAAGTCAACTATTGCTAACTTTAACGAAAATGGCTCAATTGGAGACTTCTGCCATTTCAATAACGCGCCCCTCTAAATCTTTAACTAAAAAATTCAGCGGTTTTTGAGTGCGAACCTTATACTTGAGGCGTCGCATTTGTACCCGCATCAACACTTGTTCTAAGCAGTCATGATCAAAGCAGACATGGCGGTGTCGATTTTTATTCCCATAGCTGGCACCGGAAATGACATGGAGTTGGGTATTTTTTCTAAGCTGATACCAAAGTCCCTCAGTTCCTTGTAGTTGAGTTGCACTCGTGGTTCCGGTATTGGTGGATAGATAGAGGGGATCAATCCCGGTTGCGCCTAGGGTTTGCTCATAATTGTAGTAGTAGTGTAGGGGAACTTCTGCGGCTGACAACTCCAGCAAGCCTTCATAAAACTGTCGTGCCACCTCCACATCAGACACCATAATGGTATGTACTTTAGGCGCACTGGTGAGAAACATCCACATCGCCACCGCGTAAGCTGCCAAGAGCATAACCATAATGCCTTGGGTGGAAAAAAGGCTATCGAGTGGCAGAGACGGTAAAAAAGCGCCAAACGGCAGGAGTGGTAGTCGAAAGGCAATAATATCAACTGATAGAATCATTCTGACAAGCGATGTTGAGTTGATTTAACTTTGACGAATCGGTTGTTCTGTTACAGGTTTATGATGAATACCATCCGATGTCCTATAGATGTTACTAGATGTTACTAATTTTAGCTAAGGTAAACGACATCAGCTAATCCTGCGGGACGTAAAACTCACACACTAAGGATGATAGGCGTCAGCAACTCACTGTTAAATCTTCAACCGAAGGGGTAACACCTGCATAAGGGAGGCATCTGCTTGAGAGTGAACACCGTGCATTCACCAATTCTAGCTAGAACGTAAACACTGTGCATATTCCACATTTTTCTGAATCCAACCATCCGCTAGTCAAATCCCTGTTTCACTACAGCGATCGGGAACTGGTAACTCTGTTTCAGCGCTATCCGGAACAGGGAAAGTATTTCACGGCGATTTTCTGCCGCTATAGTCCGATTGTCTATACCTTAATTCGTCATTCCGCGCGATCGCCCGTGCAAGCCGACTACCTCTTTGCCCTCACCTGGCGTCATATTTTCTATGAACTGCGGGGAATGGATTTTATCAAAGAGGCGGCGAGTGAGTCTAATACCTTCCAAAGCTGGCTGATTAACATGACAGCCGTCTGCATCAATCAAGCGGATTTACCCCCAGTGGAGTCCATTCACTATACCCTCCAAGCTGCACCACCCCCATTATGGTGTTATCTGGAGGCAGCATTAGAACAGTTACCCCCTCTGATGCGGTTAATTGTGATAATGGCTTTAACCTTTAAGTGGAGTGAAACCCGCATCGCCGCCTATTTACAAGCCGAAGGCGAAGTGATCGCACCCGCTCAAGTCAGAAATCAACTCCAGCAGGGGTATCAGCGATTAGAGGCAAACTTACCCGAGGATATTCGCGAGATTTACTTACAACAAGCGGCGGATAATACTGAGGACAAGTCCGAATCCAATGCTGTACCCGTGTGACATCCTCTGGCGCTGTAATCTTTTTACTGCAATCGCTAGAATTTTGAATAGGGCAAGTTCTGTCCGATTTTAAGCCTGTGGACTGGAAAGAGTGCCGTCACCGCCAGAAAGAAGCAGGAAGCAATCCGGATGATGTCTAACAAGATCCAATATTGTCTAGCTTTGTCCAAGTGTTGTAGAACGGATAGACATTCCCTATCTCGAACAAAAAATCATCAATCCATGAATAGAGGATATCTCTCGGTGAACGTGATGCGTCGCACATCGGTGGCTCTGATTTCTGGGGCGGTACTGATCTTGAGTAACCCGGCTCTAAGTCAAACCGTCTCCAACAACACCGAGGGTTTTGACTTACAAGATCAATTGACGATTCCCTTGAATAGAAGCCTTCAACGGGAAGAAAGAAATGAGGCGGATTTACTTCTGCGGCTAGGAGGAGAGGCAAAGCGTCAAGAAAATTGGCAAAAAGCCATCGCTTATTGGCAACAGGCGCTGGATCTTTATCAGAAAATCGGCGATTTTGAAGGACAAGGCTTAGCTTACAATTATATTGGTCTCACTTATGCTGATTTGGGACGCTTTTCCCAAGCTGAGGAGTCCCTACGCCGTCGGTTAGGGGTTGCCCGTTTCCTACAAGACTTTCAGGGACAAATTTATGCCTTGAATAACATTGGCACTGTACTGCTGCAATCGAGAAATCTGGAAGCCGCCCAAGTAAGCTTTGCTGAAGCCCTCACGATTGCTCGCACGGTGGGCGATCGCGAAGGGGAAGGACTTAGTTTGAGCAACCTGGGTTTAGTCGCCACTAGTGCGGGTGATTATTTAGAGGCGATTAAGCAGTATAAAGCGGCGATAACCTTGCGGCGGCGATTGGGCGATCCTTTGGGAGAAGCGAATACCCGTAATAATTTAGGGGATGCCTATTTCGCGATCGCCTCCTACAAAGATGCGATTGGCTCCTATCGATATACCTTACAACTGGCACAAGATAGCCGTGATATTCCCAATCAGTTTCGCGCCCTGCGTGGATTGGCGAAATCTTACAGTATCATTGGTCCAGATTTGCTGGCGATTCGATATCTCAATCAACATTTAGCCTTAGCCCAAGAACAGGAAAGCTTAAGCCGAGAGTTGGTTTCACTGCGATTATTTGCCGAATTTTATCTAGCCAGAGGCAATTTATCTAAAACGCGGCAATTTTACGAACAAGCGATCGCCCTCGCCAACGCGATCGGCGAAACTCAGCAAGAAGCCTTATTACGGAATGATTTAGCCCAAATCCTTTATGAAAGAGGGGATTGAACTGCTAGTTTTGCTACTGCCATTCCGCAGGTTTAGCTTTTGGCTTGGGGCTACCAGCTAATTTTAAACTCCCCAGGCCGGATTCGAACCAGCGACCAATCGGTTAACAGCCGACCGCTCTACCACTGAGCTACTGAGGATCATGACTTCAACGCTTGCCACGATTACTAATCTTACCCAGTAAAAGGATAATTTGGCAAGCCCTTTGAGAAAATTTTTTTCAGAGCATCCGCCGTTACACCTTCTGTTTCCCAGCCATACCCGTCATTTCGCTGAAGTAAAAGATGCTGCAACCCCTGTGATTAAAACCTTTTGGGAGATTCTCTCTATCCGTATCCAGGTTGTCGCAAAAGGCACAGGCGTAGATGGCACAGAGGGCAGATGGCAATGCTACGTCTGGGAGCTGGGGAAGCCATAGTACATTTTCCCTGATAGCGGTGCAAGGGTATAAAAGGGTTAAACCCTTTTTCCTTGAACAGGAGCAAATATCAATGCCGCTCAAAGCATTGATAGATAAGGGTTTGGGATTTTTGCAGCCAGCCCTATTTAGATATAAAAGCTGCGGAAGCAGATGGTTCTGTTGTCGTGATTGGAATGTAAGTAGCCCCGATGGCTGCTTTTAACAAGCGAGTGGCTTACAATTTGGCAAAATCCGCGATAACTGTCAAGACTTCACGAGGATGGTTAACTAAAAAGTCAGGGTTATATTTGATTAATGCATCTGAAGAATTAAATCCCCAAGTTACGGCTACCACTTTTATGTTAATTTTCTTTGATGCAGCGATATCTCGTGTTTCATCTCCTATATAAACAAGGAAGTTTGGCTGAAAATGGTTATCATTTATAAGTTTTTTTAATGCGCTTGATTTACCGAAAATTGTCGCTTCTGAATCAATGAAACTAAAAAAAGATTCTAGGGCATGTATTTTTAAGAAGGTTTTAACATTTTTTTCGGTATTTGAGGTTAATATGCCGATAATCTTTCCTTGATTCTTTAACTCCTTTAACAACTCAGGTATTCCATAAACAGGCTTTAAAGATTCAATATCCTTGTGTAATTCTGATTTAATGCGCTTAAGCAAAAAAGGAATTTTGAACAAGGGAAGTCCTGATTGTTGAATAATCTGGCGAGTGCTTAAATTTCTAATCTGTTCAATGTCCGATGGCATCAACGGTTTATATCCAAAGTCGTCTGCTAAACGATTCGCAATCCGGACGATCGCGTTGAAGGTATCCGCCAAAGTGCCATCAAAATCAAAAACAATAACTTTTATACTCATGAGTTTGCTCCGACAATTGACAATGACTAGCGAAATGCCGACAGATGCAGGAAAATTGATATAGATATCCTGCTGAAACGCCAATATCGGAATATCTTAGTTTGTCCAAGATTTTTCCGAATTCCGTAAGTGTAGGATCTATATTGCCGGGGCAGATCAAAAACTTGGCATCACAACTTATGTAAACCAAGTATAATCAGTGGTGCAGGGATAAATACTGGGATAGATAGTCCTATGGCTACACGTAATTGGTAAACAGAATTATTGTATGATAAACGTTAATGGCTGAAAAACTCAAATGTTTCAGACGTTTGCCGAAGTTCTAAATTATATTGCCAGTCATCCAGACAAGTTTAGGGAAGCCCTAGGGCAACATTTGCTATTGGTACTCGTGCCACTGACAATCAGCTTAGTGCTGGGTTTACCGTTAGGGCTGCTGAGTGCGCGATCGCGAACCACCTCAACTGTCTTGATTAATACCGTCAATGGTTTACGAGTCATTCCCAGCTTAGCGATTTTATTCGTTGCCATTCCCTATTTGGGGCTAAGTTTCAAATCGGCGGCGGTAGCGTTGACGCTTTTAGCACTACCACCGATTTTGATCAGTACAGATGTAGCCTTTCGCAATATTGAACCCACCATCATCGAAGCTGCCAAAGGGATGGGGATGTCTCCCAGGCAAATTTTGCAACAAATCGAAATTCCTTTAGTCTTACCGGTAGTCATTGCTGGGATTAAAACCGCGACAGTCGAGGTAATTGGTAGCGCAACTCTAGCTGCTTTTATTGGTGCAGGGGGATTGGGTAGTTTTATTGCGTTGGGGTTTGCGCTTTATGATCAAAGTATTCTATTGGTAGGTGCTATTCCTGTGGCAATATTGGCATTAGTTGCGGAGGTTAGTTTGAGTATTTTACAACGATTTACATCCTCCCACAGCAGGTAAAAAAGGTTTTATATTTGTTATAGGGGTCATTTGTCAGTGTCCGCAGTTTCCCAGACTTTCATTCTCCTGCTAAGCACTCGTTTAGACTGAATTTTCCCCAGCCGAAAAATTGAAACTGCCTCACCTTATGGTGAGGCTTTCCGCGATTTTTGACGTACCCTACTTATTTACAATCGCTTAAAGATTGATGTGATGTAGTGGTGGTTTTAACTGAATGTTTTGTCTATTACCCACATAGGAAACTGATGTAGTTGTTCAGCGTTGCGATGTTCTGCTCATAGGCAGATTCATCACCCACCGCCACTACACTCCGCACAAAAAACTTGAACGGTAGCTCTCGTTCGCCAAAAAAGCTAACAAATCCATCCGGCTCAAGGGTATCTCCGTTTAAACCAATTGCCCAATACAGTTCTTTGTATTCCTTAAGTTCGGCGATTTTATATTCGCTTGCCTCAATCTCCTGGTTGCGTACATCTTCAATGTATTTATTGAGCGTTGCGATATCCTCCTCGTAGGCAGAGGGGTCGCCAATTTCTACCTGCGAACTCCGCACGTAAAACTTAAATGGTAAGTTTCGCTGCTCGAAGAAGCGGAGGAATCCGTCTGGCTCGCTGGTTTCTCCGTTCAAACCAATTCCCCAGTTCCGCTGCTGGTAATTGCGGAGTTCGTCAATAATGTTTTGAGCAGCTTGGAGCTCTTGTTTGGGTACTCCCCGAAATACGATATTGCAGGTGGGAGCGGGAGCAAAAGACTTGAGGAAACTCATGCAGGGGGCAAAGAAATATTCCCCGCCTTTCATGGTTACCCAATGAGTGAAGTCAGCTTCCGTCTGCCCTGACTCGTCCCAGTTAGTTGGCCATTGGTATGTCTCTGTGACGGCGACTAAGTTACCATTATTATCCTTTTCTTTCTTTTCAACACCAATGACTACATCTGTACCCACATCTCGCCGGACAAAGTTACGTTCCTTCGCCCATGCCTTCTGCATGAAGTTGAACTGATTCGATAAACTGGCTTGGAAGCACAAAAACAGCAGTCCTGCACCGGTTTCTGGCTCCTCGCTGGGGAGAGGTCCATAGTTAATTCCCCGACGAACAATACGATGCATCTTCTCCTCTTCTAGAGGGACTGGCGTTTCACCACGGGGATTGACCTTGCGAGTGTGGGCGTGGAAGGGACACTTTAGACCTTCGTTATCCTCTGCATAATTAAAGTTGTTCTCTTCAGGCTGTTGAGAGCTTTCCGTATTTTGGAGAACAACTGGAGTTCCGTCCTGGAAGCGTCCCATAGTGTAAGCTCCTGCTAAATCGGGGGAAGCTTCGAGCTTTTCAGCCAGGTTATTAACTACATCCTTGTTCCAGGCTTTAACGTTTTGCTCCAGTTTGCGGTAAACTAAAAAACTACCGTAGCTCTCATCTTTTTTACCCAAGGGATCTTTGAACAATACCAAATTTAGCGGGGCGCTAGGATCCCATTTGGAAAAGTCGCTATTTTCTTTTTCCTTGTCAATATCTGCCTTCAGAAACAGGGGTTGACTGACTCCATCTCGGAATCCGAAATGCTCCATCTCCGCTCCAGTTTCAGAACTTCTGAGGACGTAACCTATATCCTCATGGGCGACTGTAGCAATATTAGCCAGCTCTGTTTTTATTTTCTCTACTTGTTGTGCCAATAGAGCAGGCTGCTTGTGCAGCAGTTCGGGGTTTTTCCGCTCTAACAGCTTTGCCTCTTGGGTTCGCGGACCTACTATCTTATCACCTGCAAGCAATACAAGAGCATGAATTTCTTGTTGAAAACTATCTTCCCATTGCTCAACATCATCGCCAAGTTCGTTCTGAATATTGGTATCTTTCATCCCTTGTCGAAATGGGTTTTCATTGGGCAGATCCTCGTAGTTATACCCTAAGTACATATAACCAGCCCTTGTTAAAAAGAAGTTGCCAAATAGTTGACCTTCCCCTTCATACTGTCGATGCTGCTTTGCCTGCTCGGCTTGAGCCAGTGCAGATGTTACATACTTGTGACTAAAATTGCCAATCCATTGCTTAACGGATTCCGGATCGCCAGTGAATTTCAAAAACAAATGAACCGCATGGTTTCGTCCATGGGATTTGAGGATATTGCCTTGGATCTCACCTAACAGGGCTTCATATTCCAATTCATCAAAAGGGGTGACAATTTCGGTGACTTGCTTTATCGCTTCGTTGATGTCAGCCATAACCAACTCCTTTTTTACTGTGTAGCTAAACTTGTCTGGTTGAAAGTAAGACTGGGAGATATTTGACAAACAGTAAGTCAAAAAACTCCTACAAATATCTCGCCAGTGGAAGAATTGATGCCCCGGAAATTAAGCCTTTACTAATTGCACGATCTTGGCGTGGGAAGGCTTCCCGGCACCATTGACGTAGAAAAGCATGTAGTGGCCTGGTGGGCTGAAATGGTCGTTAGTCGGAGCGCTAAAGCTGATGCTAGTGTTGTTGTCAGTTCCACTAGGTTGTTGGTCTTGGATCTCTAGTTCTACCAAGCGTTGACCCATATCAAAAGAGTGAGTTGCCGAACCCAATTTCACCAGAACCACAGAACCTGAGTTATCTGTAGAGGCGTTGCTCACAGAGATAGTTTGAGAGGCGCCGTATTGTAGTTGTGTAATATCTGTCTCAATTTCTGGGCGGGGACTCGCTCCGAAGAGATAGGGCGGGTAAAATATTGCATGTTGCCAGATCTCGCCGCTATTGCCGTCAGTGCCTTTCTCGACAAACGCGAAATCGTTCTTGGTATCTAGACGAACGGTTCCGTCCTCATCATATCTGGCGGCGCGAGAGTTGTTGCCACCCATGACTAACACCCGTGCATCTGGTAACAGCAAAGCGTTGTTGTGATAAAGCCTGGGTTCAACATCCGGGTTCATCAGCTTGGTGCGGAAGCCTTGGTGGTCGGTTTGGGTGGCATCTGGAATCAACAAGGTCGGGTTGTAAGCCGGACGGGTTTCGGCGTAGTTACCTCCGTTGACTACCAAAATTTCCTTGGTCGGCAGAATGACAGCCTGTTCCATAGCCCGCTTGCCATAGCGACCTAAACTGGAGGACTGCTTTACATACTTATAATTCAGTGGTAAGGCTTTTACTTTACCCTCTACGATATCCTCAGTTTCGAGTAGAATGTCTTCGTCAATTTTGGCAAAAAAGTTCTTATCGATCTCCCACGAACCTTTAGTGTTAGTGTCTTGTGCGCCTGGTGCTTTCCAACGCTCTAGGCTGGCAGCAATGGTTGCTCCCTTGATGACATCTTTTCCTGGTCCAATACCAATGTTATTGGTGCCCATGATGCCACCCATTAAGAGGACATCTCCGTTAGGAGAACTCGGGTCTATTACTGCAGTACCATAGACTTTGTTGATGGCTTTTCTGTCAGGACCTTTCTCGAAGCTTATGGTATACTTTCCGGTTCCGGGGTCTTTATCGAAGATTACGAAATAGCTATGGACGCTTGCGTGAGCAATCTTAGCCTCGTTTTTACCGCCACCATCTCCTGTGATTAAGAATCGGTTTTGCTGTTGGGTTGGCAGTATGCGTGCATAAAGGTCTATGATGTCAGACCCGAAGTTCTCGTCGTTCATCCGAGTTAAAAACGGATTGTTGGGGAGATTTTTGACATCGATAGACTGCCAAGTTTTGTTTGTGGGATCGTAAATTTCTACCAGAGTGCTAATAAGTTCTGGGGAAGTCGCTGAGAGTCCCGAGAAGGCAGCAATTTCCCCGTCAGCTAGCGGGACGAGGGTAGGATACCAGTGACCGTCCTTGGTTAAACCTAAGGTTTCCCAAGTCCGATCTTGCCAGTGAAAAATATTGGCATTTCTCGAGCCTAAGAAGCGCACGCCGGGGTAGTAGCGTCGAGTCCCCCCGACAAATAATACATCTCCGCTGGGTAGCTGTAAATGACCGGAACAGAAAAGGTCATTTATTTCACCTTCTACCTCCGCTGGGGGCGATGAAATACGCTCGAAAGGAGATTGGGTGAAGTCTGGTTGGGGGTTATAATAGAAATCAGAAAGGGAAGGATCGAAGATGGATGTGTTGTTGACGACATCGTAATTACTATTATCAAGACCGTCTTCGATTTTGCCATCTGCCGTAACGTGGTTGCGGTTGCTGCTGCCGTTGGCAATTAAGACTTTTGAGTTTGGTAATAGCGCTACGTGAACAGCTTGCATCCGATCCTTTTCTTCGGGCATTGGCAACATATACCAAGCACCCATTTCTGTCGGACAACCTTCGTAGGTTAGGAATTTATTCTTGAGGTTGTTTCGCAGTTTAGTTTCTAGCTGACTAGGAGTTCCGGTGCAGATTGAAGCGGAGGACGAGCCTCCGTCATCGGCTAGCGCGTAACTCCAGTCGCAAAAGATGACTGCTACTGCCAGGACAAAGATTGTCAATATCTTCAGGAGTTTGTTTCGCGTCGCGATTGTCAATTGTTCTTGCTTCATTATTTTATTTGTTCACTTCTATTAACTTCCCCTCAAAATGTCAAACCAGACAGAAAATTAGTAATTTTCTCCGCCTACTTTTGTACCTTTAAAAACCATCACCTCTAGAATCTAAATTGCACTTTAATTCCAGCAGAAACTGTGTCCAGTCCAGAAAATTAAGCCTGAGAAATACCAATTCTACAGACACAATTACCTGTCCGACAAGAGGAATTTGTTTCTAATCGGATGATACCCCTCTTTTGACTCAAATAGGTACGCAAAGATTATACCCATCAGTCATGAGGAAAATGAACCCATCCTCATTGGAAAACACTGCACACTGATAGGGTGTGAGAGGAACGCAAATTAATTTGCTTTGTATTGTTCTTGGCAATTATAACTTCTATCTAAAGAGGTATGTCAAGGGTAATACACTGGTCTGAGAAAATTTTTCTGTTTGGGCTTCGTCTGACAACCCTTTGGGACTAGTTGTAAAGAATTATTAAGGGCTGTATTGAGGGGTTAAGCAAAGTTGTAAAAATCTAACTAAATAGTTGGACAAAAGTTTTGGGCGCTGTATAAAGTTTTATAAATATTGTCTCAATGCTTGTGATATAACAACTTGGCTTGTTTTTACATTTCTTAACGCAGAGCTGTTTATTTATGTCTGACCACTTATTCTGTAGAATAGTTTCATCTGGTTCCCTGAATTTTTCGTTGCGGATTAGATAGCCACTGTAATCCCAACAAGACACCATTTAAAGCAAACGCCAAAATCGCCACAGTAATTGCCCCCGCCCAAATTTTATCGTAGCGACTCTGAGAAACTCCCTCAAACAGTAGTAATCCTAATCCTCCAGCCCCAAACTTAGCACCAATTGTGGCAATCGCGATCGCGACAATTGTTGCCAGACGTATTCCGGCAATTCCAATGGGTAAAATTAGGGGAACTTGTACCCACCACCACCGTTGCCAGGAATTCATTCCCATCCCGCGTGCGGCTTCTAAGATTTCGGGATCAATTGATTGTAATGCCACCAAAAAATTTCGTACCAGAATCACTTGGGTATAGAGAATCATCGCCACCACTACCGATTGACGATTTAACCCAAAAAGTGGCACAAGCAGAATAATGAGCGCTAGACTCGGTATGGTGTAGAGGATGCCCAGAATACCTAAAATGGGAATATTCAGCCAACTGTAGCGAGTAATCAGTAAGGATAAGGGAAGCGCGATCGCGACAGCAATCAGTACAGCTAAACCCGTCATCTGGAGATGTTCGAGCAGTAATTGAACAATATCTTCAGGATTTTTAATAATATAGTTCATCAGGATTTCATTTCAGCCTAAAATATAAATGGATTCAATGGAATAGGATATAAACCAATAAGCATGTGCCGATTACTAGGCTACCTAGGTTCCCCTCTCCAACTCGATCAGCTTTTGTATAAACCTGAACATTCCCTGGTTGTCCAAAGTTACTTACCAAAGGAGATGAAATCGGGTGTCGTCAATGCTGATGGATTGGGCATTGGCTGGTATCATTTAACTCAGGATGTTGAGCCGTTTACCTACAAAAATACGCTACCCATCTGGAACGATACGAATCTACCGGAATTGAGCCGTTATGTGGAATCCGACTGTGTATTGGCGTATGTTCGGAGTGCTACACCAGGTCAAGCCTTGCATCTGGGAAACTGTCAGCCCTTTCGCCGCGAGCGCTTGTTATTCATTCACAACGGTTTTATCCAACATTTCCGTCAAACCCTATATCGAGCCATTCGCGATCGCCTGAGTGATGAAATTTATCAATCAATCCACGGTACAACCGATTCTGAGCATATTTTTGCCCTCTTTGTCAATGAACTCCAAGCGGCTCCCGATGCTTCCATAGAGAAAGCCTTGTCGCAAACCTTGATCCAGTTGACACAATTAGCCCAATCCGATCAAGTCAGCTTTTCTGCAAATGTGGTTATCAGTGATGGGCATAGCCTAGTTGCCAGTCGCTATGCATTGGATACCAGTGCACCGTCTCTATACTGGTTAAGGGATGACCCAAATTACCCTAACGCTGTCATGATTGCCTCTGAACCCTTGTTTGCTGGAAATTGGCACAGTTTCCCAACCAATAGCCTCCTGGTGGTTAAAGAGGATTTGGAGGTTCACATCAATCGACTCTAAACACTGATAATGTCGTGGAAGTTAACCAACTCCCAAGGATGCCGATGCACCGCCATTTCAATGCCGTTGCCGTTTGTGCTATTCTAAGAATACCTACCATCTCATTTTTCTCAACCCAGCGCTCTCTCACGCTCGGGTTTTTCTAGATGTCTCACTGAGTCGAATAGGTATAGCTTGAGTTCTATAACTTAGCTCTTAAGATTAGCTGAAGATATGTTCAGGGTACTTTTTTCACGGCTTCACTCTCTTTTAACAGGATGACGGAATCCTCTGATTGGGCAAAATTCCGCCATTCTAGATGCCTGCACTTTTCGCCTCATACCCCAGGTTTATTCCTTTATCTTACCGTGCCGAAGACAACTCCTCACTTAGCCACGCCAATCGGGAAATTGACCCTGGAGACAGGCAGCTATTTCATCATTCCAGTCATCTTCTATTTTCGTAATCCACGCCTCAAACTTATCCTCAGTGCCGGCGTTGAACATTTTGTACCGCAGTTTTAACGACAATTTATCCCAGCGCACAGATTGGCTATGAGAGAATCTGCAATAAGTCATTCTTAAGCTCCCGATAATTATTAGTTAACTCAAAACCACTGATTTTCTAAACTTCTTTTAACAAATATATTGAATTGTAAAGAAAAAATCTAGGCGTTCAATAACACAACTCAGGTGATGATTCAATAGACGATTGGTGATACTGTATAGTATCAATAAGTAATTTCAATGAACCTTCAGCGTGACTAGACAAAAGCCCTTGAGTGAGCGAGGTCACACATTCTTACCCAGCCCATCTACCCGATCAACTGAAAACTTTTTGAGCAACTTAATCAACTCAACTGTAAGATCATCAAGTAGCTCAGTGGTAAGAGAGTCTAAAAACAGTTAACGGCGGTTAACGGAGTCTGAAGAGAATGGAACAACATCAGAAATCGACGGTTGTGATTACGGGTGCCTCATCAGGGGTTGGTTTGTATGCTGCCAAAGCCCTGGCGCAAAGGGGAACATGGCATGTCGTGATGGCGTGTCGGAATTTAGAGAAAGCCCAGAACGCGGCTCAAGAGGTAGGTATCCCCCAGGATAGCTACACAATTATGCCGATTGACTTGGGTAGCTTAGAGAGCGTGCGCCAGTTTGTGACCCAATTCCGGGAAAGTGGCAAGTCTCTAGATGCTTTGGTGTGCAACGCCGCCATTTATATGCCTTTAATAAAGGAACCCCAGCGCTCGCCAGAAGGGTATGAATTAACCGTTGCCACAAATCACCTGGGACATTTCCTCCTGTGCCACCTGATGCTAGAGGATTTGAAGCATTCCTCGGCTTCGTCTCCCCGGCTGGTGATTTTGGGAACGGTAACCCACAATCCCGATGAATTGGGTGGGAAGATTCCACCGCGTCCAGATTTAGGTGAACTCAAAGGCTTTGAAACGGGATTCAAAGAACCTCACTCTATGATTGACGGCAAAAAGTTTGAACCCGTCAAAGCCTACAAAGACAGCAAAGTCTGTAATGTGCTGACGATGCGAGAACTGCATCGGCGCTATCACGAGTCAACAGGTATCGTTTTCAGTTCCCTTTATCCAGGATGTGTCGCCGATACACCCCTGTTCCGAAATCACTATCCCCTGTTTCAGAAACTCTTTCCCTTATTCCAGAAACACATCACTGGGGGGTACGTATCGCAGGAGTTAGCAGGTGAACGGGTTGCCGTCGTCGTTGCCGATCCTGAATATAGCCAATCCGGTGTCTATTGGAGTTGGGGGAACCGACAGAAGAAAGAGGGCAAGTCCTTTGTGCAAAGGGTTTCTCCCCAAGCCCGCGATGATGAAAAAGGGGAGAGGATGTGGGAGTTGAGTGCCAAGTTAGTGGGAATCGTTTGAGGAGAGAGGACTAGGGGTTGCCGTTTGTCCTAGCCGCTCTACATAACTAGTCAGGGCGATTCCTGAATTGCCCCGACTATAACTATCGGGAAAGTCGGCATTGAAATAATACAGTGTATTACGAAAGCGTTGACAATAGTTGTATTCTTCTTTACCATAGTTAGTATTCCTTCTAAAGAAGGTTACTAGGACGTATTACAAGCAATGGAATTTGCTCTCATAGCAAGAAGAAAATCCCATTGCTGCTGACGATTGATGTTGACGACATTGAGCTAGGGAGCATTTACTAAAAAAGCCGTTAGGTTTTTCAAGCTTTGTTTGTTTAAAGTAGACAAAGCTTTGTGCGACGGCAAAACCTGTATCGATGGGGCTATTGGTTGAAAGAGATGGCTCTACCCGAACAGGTACTGGTAAATGAATGTTAGGGTGCATTTTCAGGTTCATGTGACGTGTTTGATAAGGGTCTTTATTTAAATAACGCCACTGATAGATAAGAATGCGCGATCGCAACTCATTCTCTTTCAACAAGAGATAGCGATCGCGCTTTTTTACAGCATGAGCGATGGTGAAAGCCCCCGTACTTCAGTCGGGGGATGAAACCGGTTACACTTCCAGGATTGGAGGTTGAGTCGTACTTGCCACTCGTATAACCCGACAGGGATTTCCGGCGGCGATAACATTGGCAGGAATACTTTTGGTAACAACGCTACCGGCACCAATCGTGGTATTATCGCCAATCGTGACACCTGGACAAATAATTGCACCGCCACCAATCCAGACATTATTACCAATATTAATCGGTCTGGCGAGTTCGCGTCCGGTTAGTCTTTGGGTTGGATCGGTAGGATGATAGGCTGTATAAATCTGCACATAAGGTCCACATAACAGATTATCGCCTAAATGAACCGTATTACAGTCGAGAATCACACAACCATAGTTCATATAGAGATTATCGCCGACATAGATATTACTGCCATAGTCACAGTAAAAGGGAGGACTAATTTGAGGATTAGATCCCAGCTTGCCAAATAAGTCCTGTAAAAGTTGCGATCGCGTCTCTACTTCGTCTTCCATTGTGGAGTTGTACAAGCGCGTCAGTTGACAGGCTCGATTATGTAATGCTTTTAATTCAGGGTCAGATGCTAGATATAGCTCTCCTGCTAACATCCTCTGTTTTTCGGTCATCTGCTTCATCAAAGCAATATCCAGCCAGTTTATCATTGTTTGCGTTTTGCCCGGTTTCCCCACCATTCTTTTGACGTGGAGAAGTCAATAATTATCCAGCGCCCCATTCACTCTGCCATTAAACCCATAAACCTGACGGCTACCGACAAACGGTACCAACTCAACCTCCCGTTCATCTCCCGGTTCAAAGCGCACGGCTGTACCCGCCGGAATGTTTAACCGCATCCCCTTGGTTGGCTCTCGGTCAAATGATAGAGCGTCATTCACTTCATAGAAATGAAAATGAGAACCTACCTGAATCGGGCGATCGCCTGTATTCGCTACCGACAGGTGCAAGGTTGGACGCCCCACATTCAGTTCAATCTCTCCCTTTTGGATGATTTGTTCCCCTGGAATCATCGTCTATTTTTAATAAAAGTTTACAAAAGTACAAGTAATGTTGATTTCAATGACAGCAACTACTCCCAGCGCTGCAACTGCCTTGAGAACTGTCAACGAATCTAAATCTGTTAATAATACACGACTATTTAGCCTGTTGGCTAGATAAATAATTTTAATTTTGTATACTTACCTTGATTAATGTTTACAATCATTAATGAGTTGGGAGTTCGGTGATCATGCGGATAAAAATTACGCTATTTTGCTGAGATAGCCAACCGCTAATTTTGATAAAAGTTAATTAGTCAACGCACAATTGGTAGGAAAATGTAACATTTCCTTTGCAAAAATAAATTTTTCTAACAACTTGTAACGACAAGGAAATAAGTATCAGATATGTCCTCAACCCAGTCAGCAACTCTTTCTCGCACGGATTTGTCCTTAAGCCAACAATTTGTCTCCAATCCATCCCAGCGACTGAATAAAACACATCATTATAAACTATCCAATGACCGTCACAACCATGTCTTCGTCCCGAAAGATGGCGGAATTCGGGCTTACATGACAGAACAAGGTCAAGGCGTAGAACCCGGTGATTATCTCATTTTGCACAGAGGCTCTACTTCAAATCGCTATCAAGTGGATAAGATTAATTACTATTCCAGCCCGCCTGATATGTGGATTGCGCTGCTGAAACAATGTTAAGTTGAAGTAGATCCGAATGGCTATTAAGCTGTCACGCATTTAAATTGGGAATGGGTAGCGAGCAAGATGCTCACATTACAAGGATTTGGCAGTTGTTGACATTCATGTAATCATTTAACCAAACCATCAGGGTTTCTTGGTCGGTGTTTTCGGTAATCGTGGTGAAGCCTTTTAAATCGGTAAATAGAACCGTTGCGATTAGCTTCTATCCCGATAGCTGTCCATCTTTGAGGAATTGGTTGCGATCGCGCAGGTTCGTAGTAGGCACTAAAGTGCCTTAAACGAGACGAATACTGACAACAAAGATTAAAATTAAATGAATCGGTTTCACTCCTAAGATTTCCGTTTAAACTGACATAACATTGAATAATGGTGCGTTACGCTTCGCTAACCGTTAAAGTGACTCTCGATTCGATTAATTTTTTGTAACCAAATATTAAGTCAAGGATTCACAACATCAACCGCTAAGAGAACAGGCGTAACTGTCGGAGCGGGTTTAGCCGAACATTCCCTGAGGTTAACCCGCAATTTTGGGGCAAACTAACCCTGACCTATTCTCAAAAAAATGTGCCAGAATTTTAGGCATATTTGTGAAAATCAGGTTAGCAAAATGTGCAACTCCTCCGTTGGTAAGTTACCTGGATTATTCTCTTTAGGGAGAATAATTTCTCTGGGCATGGTTACGCTTCACTCCATGTCTCCAGTTCAGGCGCAATCGATTACCCAGGCTGAGGATGGTACGGGTACTGTGGTAACAATTAATGGGAATCAGTACGATATTTTTGGGGGTTCTTTATCGGGGGATGGGGCAAACCTGTTTCATAGTTTGCAGGAGTTTGAACTTTCTGCCAATGAGATTGCTAATTTTCTCTCTACACCAAATATTCAAAATATTTTAGGGCGTGTGGTGGGCGGGAATGCTTCAATGATTGATGGGTTGATTCAGGTGACGGGGGGGAATGCTAATTTATTTTTAATCAATCCGGCGGGAATCGTGTTTGGTGTGAATTCTCGGTTAAATGTGATGGGGGATTTCACCGCAACTACGGCGACGGGAATTGGGTTTGAGGATAATGGTTGGTTTAATGCTTTTGGGGATAATAACTACGAAACGTTAATTGGGAATCCTAGTCAGTTTGCCTTTGATTTGGCGCAGTCGGGCAGTATTGTTAATGAGGGGAATTTGGCAGTAGGTGAAGGTCAGACTTTAACCTTACTAGGGGGGAGTGTAACGAATCAGGGAGAACTCACCGCACCAGGGGGTAATATTAATATTGCGGCTGTAGCCGGAGAGAATTTAGTCCGGGTGAGTCAACCGGGACATTTGTTGAGTTTGGAGTTTGTCCCACCCCAGGATGGTGAGGGAGGGGTGATCCCGGTTCAGCCCTTGGATTTAGCCGTGTTGTTGACGGGGACTGAGGGACAAGTGAATAATCAGGGGCAAGTTTCTGTGGATAGTCCTGATGCCGGAGAGGTTAATCTGGCAGGAACTGTAGTGTATAACCAGGGACAAATTACGGCGGATGGGGAGAATGGCGGGCGTATCCAGATTGAAACGAAGAATTTGTTGGATAGTGGGATTCTTAGTGCCAGTGGGAGTGATGGTCAGGGTGGGGAAATTCAGATTGATTATACAGGGACGCTGATTCAGACGGCGAGTGCTTTGACTTCGGCGACGGGGACTCATCAGGGGGGAGAGATTGGGGTTTATGGGGGAGAGGAGACTCAATTAACTACCTCTGGTAGGTTTGATGCCACAGGAGAGGTGGGCGGTTCTGTGCATCTGTTTGGTCAAGATGTGCGGCTGTTAGCGGCAGATGTGGATGTAAGTGGTAATAGCGGGGGTGGGGAGATTTTAGTTGGGGGTGACTTTCAGGGAAATCCCCTGAATCTGGGGCAAGGGGGGATGGTTAATGCCCAAAATACACTGATTAATCATGCCACTATTCTCAGGGCAGATGCGCTAACTGAGGGAAATGCGGGTAAAGTGATTGCTTGGTCAGACCAACTCACCCAATTTGCGGGTACGATTCAGGCGCGGGGGGGTGCAGTTATGGGTGATGGTGGGTTTGTGGAAGTGTCGGGGAAAGAGACACTGGCGATGGCAGGTGTGGTGGAAGCGGGGGCGGTGAATGGAGAAGCCGGGACGCTGTTGCTTGACCCGAAAAATATTGTGATTGATGATGATGTCGATGGCATAGAATTCCCGCAGTTGTTTGATTTGGTTGACCCCAATGAAGGGGGTGGGACGGGGTTTGGGCAGAATATTGTGCCGTTGAGTACGGGGAATGTGGTGGTGACTAAGCCGGGGGATAACTTTGCCGCAGAGAATGCGGGGGCGGTTTATCTTTATAACGGTGAGACAGGGGCGCTGATTAGCACATTGACGGGTTCTCAAAACTTTGACTACGTGGGCGTCGATGACGAATTCCCTGGCTCTGGCGTCGTCGCCCTGACCAACGGCAATTATGTGGTTCGCAGCCACAGTTGGAACAACGGCGAGGTACGTGATGCTGGAGCCGTCACCTGGGGGGATGGCAACACCGGGATTAGCGGAGCGGTCAGCCAGGACAATAGTTTGGTTGGCTCTCAAGCATTTGACCGAGTGGGCGACAATCGCGTCGTCGCCCTGACCAACGGCAATTATGTGGTTCTCAGCCCCGACTGGAACAACGGCGGGGTAAGTGATGCTGGAGCCGTCACCTGGGGGGATGGCAGCACCGGGATTAGCGGAGCGGTCAGCCAGGACAATAGTTTGGTTGGCTCTCAAGCAGGTGACGAAGTGGGCAACTTTGGCAGCGTCGTCGCCCTGACCAACGGCAATTATGTCGTCAGCAGCCCCGACTGGGACAACGGCGGGGTAAGTGATGCTGGAGCCGTCACCTGGGGGAATGGCAGCACCGGGATTAGCGGAGCGGTCAGCCAGGAAAATAGTTTGGTTGGCTCTCAAGCAGATGACCGAGTGGGTATCTCTGTGAGTACCTCTGGAGTGGGCAGTAATGGCGTCGTCGCCCTGACCAACGGCAATTATGTGGTCAGCAGCAACTTGTGGAATAACGGCGGGGTAAGTAATGCTGGAGCCGTCACTTGGGGGAATGGCAGCACCGGGATAACCGGAGAGGTCAGCCAGGACAATAGTTTGGTTGGCTCTCAAGCATTTGACCGAGTGGGCAGTAATGGCGTCGTCGCCCTGACCAACGGCAATTATGTGGTCAGCAGCAACTTGTGGAATAACGGCGGGGTAAGTAATGCGGGAGCCGTCACCTGGGGGGATGGCAGCACCGGGATAACCGGAGAGGTCAGCCAGGACAATAGTTTGTTTGGGACTCAAGCCGATGACTTTGTGGGCAACTTTGGCAGCGTCGTCGCCCTGACCAACGGCAATTATGTGGTTCGCAGCCCCGACTGGGACAAGGGCGAGGTAGGTAATGCGGGAGCCGTCACCTGGGGGAATGGCAGCACCGGGATAACCGGAGAGGTCAGCCAGGACAATAGTTTGGTTGGCTCTCAAGCATTTGACCGAGTGGGCAACTTTGGCGTCGTCGCCCTGACCAACGGCAATTATGTGGTCCGCAGCTCCAACTGGGATAACGGCGGGGTAAATGATGCGGGAGCCGTCACCTGGGGGAATGGCACCACAGGGACAACTCTGGATGGCATCAATACTATCAATCCCCAGAACAGCATTGTGGGTCGCACAGCCAACGCCAATCTAACTACAGTAGTTGAAGATCCCATAAATGAACATTTTTTAGTCAGCTTTTTAGGCGAAGGCAGCGGTCGAGTAACCGTTGCACCAACCAATCCCACTCCCCTAACCATTCCCAGTTTAAATCCAGACCAGTTCCAATTTAGGACTGACCCCAGCGCCACGGTTACACTCACCCCCAGCACTTTACAGCAAACCCTGAGTGCAGGTACAGATGTCGTCCTCCAAGCCAATAATGACATTACTGTAAACCGTGCCATTACCAGCACCAATCCCAATGGCAATGGTGGTGACCTGACCATGCAGGCAGGGCGCAGCATTCTCGTCAATGCAGATATCTTCACCGATAATGGCAATTTCACTCTGATTAGCAACGAAACCACTGCCAATGGAGTTGTCAATGCTCATCGTGACCCAGGTCAAGCCGTCATCTCCATCGCCCCTGGAATCTCACTCAATTCTGGCACAGGGGATACAACCTTAATTCTCGGTACAGGTGATGGGTTAACGAATAATGCCAGTGGCGATATCACAGCCAGTACTATCACAGGTGGAAATATTACTCTGATCAATAACCGGGGTGGGATTAATACGAGTACCGGAACGCTTCGTGCTGAAAGTAATGGAACTGGTGGCACGATTACCCTCGATGCGGTTGGTAATATCATCACCAACGACATCAACACCAATAGCACGCTCAATAACGGTGGAACGATTCACCTCACCAGCAACAGTGAAATTACCACAGGCACTCTCAATGCTATCGGTAATCAAAATGGGGGCAATATTCTTCTTGATGCGGCGAGAACTATCATCACCAACGACATCAACACCAATAGCACACGCAATAATGGTGGAACGATTCGCCTCACCAGCAACAGTGAAATTACCACAGGCACTCTCAATGCTATCGGTAATCAAAACGGTGGAACTATCACCCTCACAGCCACAGATAACATCTCTACCGATAACATCTCAACAACCAGCAGCAACGGCACTGGCGGTACTATCAACCTGGATAGCGACAACGATATCACAACCGCTATTCTTGATGCCTCTGGAAACACCAGTGGCGGTACTATTACCCTCCAATCTGCTGGTCAAATTAATACTAATGGCATCATTGCTAGCAGTGAAAACGGTCAGGGGGGAACCATTAATCTGAATAGCGACAGCGATATTATTACGACAGCCATTCTCAACGTTTCTGGAAATACCAATGGCGGCAACATCACTTTCGATGCAGCAGGTAATATCACCACGGACACTATTTTATTCGGTAGCGAAAATGGTCAAGGTGGAACAATTAACTTCAATAGCAACGGCAACATCACCACAGCCATTCTCAACGGTTTAAGCAATACCAATGGTGGTGATATCAATCTTCAATCTACGGGCAAAATTACCACCCAAGACCTTCTCACCAATGGCGTTAACGGTGACGGTGGTGACATACACCTTACCAGTGGTAATGAGATAATCACAGGCGCTCTCAATGCTTTAAGTAACGGCGCAGGCGGTAATATCACCCTCAATGGGGCTAGCCATATTACCACCCAAACCATCATCGCCAGCGGTGCCAATGGAAATGGTGGCACAATTGACATTGATAGCGGTGGTTCCATTACTATCCTCAACGACACCTTCACTAATCAAGGCGGTATAGTCTCTTTTTCCAGTAATGGTAATGGCGGTGATATTACCCTCAATGCTTCCACCAGCATCAATACAGGTTCCCTACCCCTATCCTCCACATCAGCGATTAGCAATGGGGGTAAAATTACCCTCAACTCAGATAATGGCGATATTACCGTCGCAGGCATTAACACTGAAGGCGGCATTGCTGGCACAGGTGGCGCTGTCGATATCACCACCCCCCGCTTCTTCCGCGCCACTGACTCTTTCGCCAATCTCAATGGCACAACCGCCAGCATTTCCACAGGCGGCGTCACCGCAGGGGGTACAATTACGATTCGTCATGGCGGCGCCGGCGTCACTCCCTTTATTGTTGGTGATGCCAGTACCAATGGTACAGCCGGGGCAATTACCACAGGCAATACCTTACCCGAACAAACGATTTCCCCTACAGCCGAATTTCCCTACACTCACACCCAAGACGGCATTCAAATTATCTCCGTCCCCGCACCCGGTTCTAACTCAGAACCCCCCATCCCACCTTCTCCCCCATCGGGTTCAGAACGCCCCTCTGATTCCCCTGGCGACGCCCAAACCGATTTAGCTTTTCTCGTAGGCGATATTGTCGGTGCCCAAACCTCAGTCAACCAAGATCCCCTCACCGGGGAATCTAGCTTTGTTTGGAATATTCCCGGTACAGGAAACCTAGACACGGGACGCATCAACATCCCCAACCTACTGGCTCAAAACCTCAATGATGCCATCCCCGCCATTGATGACCTGTTTGAAGGAGAATACGAAGACTATTTAGGTGAAGACATCGCCAACGAAGAAGCTAGCGTCGAAACCATTCGCAATACCCTAAACACCATCACCACTGAAACCGGAACCCACCCAGTTATCGTCTACGCCGTTTCCCTACCCGACCAACTGGAACTGATTATGATCGTTCCCGACGGTACTCCCATCCGCAAAACCATTCCCGCCGCTAATGCCAAAACTCTGAAACAGACTCTAGACGAATTCCGCCGCACGGTCACCAATGTCCTACGCCCCACTGCCTATTTAAGACCCGGGCAACAACTCTATAATTGGATGATTGCTCCCCTAGAACCTGATCTAGAAGCCCTAGGTATCGACACCCTCATTTTTTCCATGGACGCGGGTTTACGCACCATCCCCATGGCGGCGTTACACGACGGGGAGAAGTTTTTGATTGAAAAATACGCCATTGGTTCTATCCCCAGTGTCAGCCTGACCAATACCCGCTACAATCCGATTAAAGATGCCCCAGTCCTGGCAATGGGCGCTTCTGAATTCACTGACCAAAGACCCTTACCTGCTGTCCCCATTGAACTGGAAACGATTACCCAAAAAGTCTGGTCAGGGGAAGCTTATCTCAATGACCAATTCACCCTCAATAATCTGCAAACTCAGCGCCAACAAAAGCCTTGGCAAATTATCCACCTTGCCAGTCATGCTGATTTCCAAGACGGAGACCCCAGCAATTCTTATATTCAGCTTTGGGACACGAAACTACAATTAGACCAAATGCGGCAACTGGGTTGGCATGAGAAGCCCCAAGTAGACCTATTAGTTTTAAGCGCCTGTCGTACCGCTTTTGGCAGTTTAGAAGCTGAGTTAGGCTTTGCCGGATTAGCGGTGAAGGCTGGGGTCAAGTCGGCCTTAGCCAGTCTCTGGTATGTCAGTGATGGCGGTTCATTAGCGCTAATGAGCGAATTTTACCACCAATTGGGTCAACCGGATGTAACGATTAAAGCCGAAGCACTCCGACGCGCCCAACTTGCCCTGCTGCGAGGGGAGGTGCGTGTGGAATCAGGAGAGTTGCGTGGGTTGGGGGTAGGGGAAAATCGTCCTGTTGTATCGGGATCGTCCGACAATCAAAACTTTTCTCATCCTTATTATTGGGCAGCGTTTACGATGATTGGTAGTCCTTGGTAAAGAGCAGGGGGAGCTTTTTTGCTGGTGGTGCGATCGCGAAACCACTGACAGTTCCACCCTAACTACGGGATGGAAATCATCCCAGCCATACCACAGGGATATTCTCATGTCCGGTTGCATCTCATCGGCGGCTCTATCCCATAACGATAACTTTTCGATTTATCCGTTGAGTTTTAAATTAATCAAGATAATCGGACTGAGGGCTTCAGTCGGAAATTCCTGGCAAAGCTTGACTTCACGTTGGTTTTGGTTGTAGTATAGCAAAATTGAATCTTGTATGATGGCTCTTTTATAGTCATTTTTCCAAGAGAAACCCATCAAACCCTTAAATTAACGTCAATTTTTTTCCTTAATTGGCAAAAATTGAGAAAATACAAACGTGTTTCAATCCCCAATTTCATCAACTTACTCAGGGGCGGATTTGACAAAAAAACCGTTTGATGCATCTAATGCTCAAACAAGCATCAGAAATGAGGGAGTTTCACGTCACTTTTGATCAAGTCGTGAACTATCGCTGTCACGCTAATAATCAACCAAGGATGATAACAGGCTCGCCCCTTACTACGAACTCAATCACTTTCCTGACAGCTTAACCAAACCAATTCCGCCAAAGTAAAGACCGATGACAGCACCAGCGAGTAAGCTTTGAGTCAGAGGATCAGTAGAGGGAGTTAACACAGCGCCTAAAACCACGGCACCCAAAATAACAACCCGCCAACCAGAAAGCATTTGTGAGGATGAGACAATTCCTAAATTTCCCAACAGAATCTGAATAATTGGCACTTGAAAGGCTATCCCTGTGCTGAACATGAGTAGCAGCACAAATTCAAAATACCGTTCAATTGACCAAGCTTGCTCAACGACATCAGCACCGTAACTAATAAAGAATTTCAGCGCGGCTGGAATTAAAGCGATGTAGGAAAATGCCAACCCCACGAAAAACAGAACACTAGATCCTAAAACCACAGGTGCAATCAAGCGTCGTTCGCGGCGAGTCAGCCCAGGTAAGACAAACTGAATAGTTTGGTACAGAATGAAAGGAGTCGCAACCAGCAAACCACTGTAACCCGCCACTTTCAGGGAAACAAAGAAGTATTCACCGGGAGCTAATTGCAAAAACTTAACGCCTCTAGCGGGGATTTCCAATAACTGGACAATGTATTTAACCGCCACAAAGCAGCCAGTAGCACCAACGGCGACAGCAAGCAGCGAATAGAAAATTCGCCGCCGCAACTCTTCTAAATGATCGAACAGCGACATTTCGGCATCATTGGGAAGTTCGTCGAGGTAGTTGGTTTCACTCGTGTCAGCAGGTTGCTGGGGTAAAGTTTCTACGTCAGGCGTCATCAGTTTGTCGAGTTGGTTGGTTTTGTTAACTATTGTACCGATTTCTAGGTTTCATTCCATTTTGATATTTAATTGAAATTTACTGGTCTTTGACAAATGACTAAGGACAAATACCAAATTCACTCAGACGCTGTTCTAGCTCTTTGAGCAATGTATCTACATCTTTACCCACTTGCTCAAAACAGAGGGGGGGTGGGGATTCGGGTTCAAAATGAATTAATTTAATTTGGTCATTGCCAATCCCAATCATTAAAACTTCTTTATCCGGTTGGTGAGCATTCACAATACCTATCATTTCCTGAAGATAGTTATCAACCTTTTGATTCAGTTTTTCCAGCGCCGCTTTGGGACAATAGACAAAGTGGGGTTGGGGTTTCAGGTCAATTCCCAACGTTTCGTCGCTTTCGCCCTTCTCCAGAAAGAGTCCCCATGACAGCGCCGCCAGTTCCTTACTATGTTCTTTGGCAAACTTATTTAGCTTAACTTTCCACTGATCCTCTGGCTTATTCGGCTGAGGTTTACTGAACATGATCATGGTTTACAATTCCCAATGACGTAGCTTGCTTCTCAAGGACAGCGAGTATGACCAATGACGAATGACTTATTTAACCCCAGACTGAACTTGCCAGAGCATCGCATAAATTGCTTGTTGCTCCAGTAATTGTTCATGGGTGCCTTGTTCAACTAATTTACCCTTTTCCATAACATAAATACAATCGGCATTGCGTACTGTAGACAGGCGATGAGCGATCGCGATCGTTGTCCGGTTTTGGGTAATCTTCTCTAGCGATCGCTGAATGGCGGCTTCTGTCTCGTTATCTACGGCGGAGGTGGCTTCATCGAGGATCAGCACGGGGGGATTTTTTAAGATAGCACGGGCAATTGCTAATCGCTGCTGCTGTCCACCGGATAACTTTTGTCCTCTCTCCCCAATAATTGTGTCGTATCCTTGGGGGAGTTGGCAGATAAATTCATGGGCTTCAGCAATTTCTGCGGCTTCCGTTACCTCAGATAACGTGACATCAAAACTACCATAAGTAATATTTTCCCGCACAGTGCCATGAAACAGAAACACATCCTGACTGACTAAACCAATGGCGCGGCGTAAATCAGCTAACTGAAGCTGGCGCAGGTCAATACCATCGAGGGTTATGGTTCCTTCCTGGACTTCATAGAGTCTCAATAATAACTTGACGAGGGTACTTTTCCCCGAACCCGTCGCACCGACAATGGCAATGGTTTTTCCCGCCGAAATATGAAGGGAAAGATTTTCTATCACAGGATGGCGTCCCTGATAGGAAAAAGTAATATTTTTTAACGCCAACTCACCCCGCACCTGAGTTACTGGCAAAGAAATCTCGCCCGAATGCATAGTAATCGGTGTATCTAACAGATTCATCACCCTGGCTGTAGACGCCATCGCTCGTTGATAGAGATCGAGGGTTTGTCCCAGTCGGGTGAGGGGCCACAGCAAGCGCTGAGTGAGAAATACTAACACGCTATAAGTACCGACGGCTAATCTCCCAGCTACCGCTTCCATACCCCCATAGAGGAGAATTCCGACAAAGCCCAATAAAATGAGGATACGAATCAACGGCACAAATGCCGCAGATAGTGCGATCGCACGACGGTTACTTTGGCTATAGGCTTGGCTTTGGGCGCTGATCCTCTGGATTTCATAAGCTTCCGCCGTAAAGCTTTTAATTGTAGTTATTCCTGTCAGATTATTTGCCAATTGCCCATTGAGTAAACTCACCTTTTCCCGCACATCAGCATAACGGGGAGCAAGGCGGCGCTGGAAGGTGATGGAACCCCAGAGAATAAAGGGCATGGGTAGAAGTGCCATCCAAGCCACACCAGGTGCCAGAATCAAGAAGGTGGCGCCAATAATCACAACGGTTGTGGATACCTGGAGAATTTCATTGGCGCCAACATCAAGAAAGCGTTCCAGTTGGTTGATATCGTCGTTGAGAATAGACATCAACCTGCCCGTACTCCTATCCTCAAAATAAGCTAAGTCGAGGGATTGTAAGTGAGCATAAGCATCTAAGCGCAAGTCATGCTGAATCGTCTGTGCTAGATTACGCCAGAGTCGGTTGTAGGCATATTCAAAGATGGATTCTAATCCCCAGATGATCAGGCTAAGCAACGCCAGAATCAACAGTTGAGTGAAGATGTCGGTGACGCCGAGTTGGGCGATGAGGGAATCCTCTTGTTGGACAACTACATCCACCGCCGCACCAATTAACGCAGGTGGCGCTAAGTCAAAGATTTTATTCAGAACCGAACACGCGATCGCCTGCCAGATTTGGGTGCGATAGTTATGACCGTAGGCGAATAGACGCTTGAGAGGGGACACTGATTTGGACAGAGGCTTCCTGATTTGGGAGTGCTTCTTTTCTTTTGAACTGGACACGCAGATTACCCTGACTGGACAAAAAGCTGATTCAACTGATATTTTGCACTATAAGGTTAAACGCTCTTTCAGCAAAGGAGAACCTATTAACACAATTGGATAATAGAGAATGCCCTGTTCCCCGTTAAGAGTTCCCTATTCCCTGTTGCCTATTTTCTTAAAATCCGTTTTCATCCCCCGCTTAAAAGACGGGGGCTTTCAACTTCGATCTCCGTAAGATGAGTATATTCACTCAACCGGGTTATGTGAAGCTTGTATGAAGCTCAGTCTCACACAGACTTCGGCAACCTCCCATAACCTCGTGTTTTGTTCCAACTGAATTATGATATTTCGGTAAAGATGACGGGTAAACCATACCAACTCCCGAAAGGGGTGGCATGATGATTGGTAGGAATCAGGGCATCACCAGTAAGCTATAGGCGATCGCTTCCTTACCCTAAATCACAATTTTTTTGACCACTAAGGGTATTACGAGCAAGCAATGATGATTACTAACGCCAACACCCCGATTATTCCTCCCCGGATTGATTATTGCCTCACCGCGACTGAGCAAGGATGGCAACTGACGGCTTGGGAACCCGCTATTGTTGGAGGAAATAGAGTTAAGCCCTATCTATGGAAGTTTAATTCAGAACTCCAAACCCTACAGGAAGCACATCGGGCGCTTCAGCTCATTCTAGGTGAGGAATAGTTTTTTATTATCCAATCGGCTTTGTGCGACTGTCTGAGTGAGTATTAAGCTCATCTGTTTTGAGTTTATGAGCCTAAATGACTGTGATAGACTGATTTGGCTAGATTTGAGGAAGACAGGTTTCAGCTTGTCCTATAGTAAACTTTATTTAGGTTTGATTTCTAGCTCTTTATATCCCGTCGTTTCATCTATTGTTCGCAGAAAAATTAAATTATCGCTGACGCCTATAATAATTTCAGCCGTCGTATAGATAATGCATCCCTCTAGGAGATGCCCCCCGATTGTTTTCCCTTTTTTATCCGACAGGGCAATGTGTAAATGGATACCATGGATAGACAGAGTGCCAACGAAGGAAACAATCTCGAAATGTTCCTTGAAGGCTTGAGCATAATTTTGACCCGAAAAGCGCAGGGTGGCTTGTTGTAGGCTGCCCACAGCTGTAATCATAAACCCAGCTTCAATCTGGTGCTGTGCGACGAAATGCCTTAAGCTTGTCATTAAATCATCATTGGGTTTTAAGCGAAGCGCAAAAATTTGCATGGTGTATGATTAGGGCGGCGGCGCTAATTTCAAGTCAGATATATGAGAGTTGTAATTACCACCTTTGTGGTATTATTTAGCCTAATAGAATTGTCTCAGTGGATGAGTCATTTTACCTTGCCCATGCCAGTATTAATTTTGGCAGGAGCGTTACTCGCGATCGCATCTAACTACGGTAAATCTCCCGGTTGGTTTGTCTCTCTACAATCCAGGCAATTCCCGGCTAATCAAACTCAGGCTCCATCTGTGGAGAGTGCCAATCCAGCATCCAACTCGACGGCACTTAATCCATCGTCATCCACACTAATGCCTAAACTGCATCGCTCGATTTCCTTTACGATTCCTCGCCGTTCATCCGGGGATGGGTAAATGGGGAGAGGTAAGTTTAACCTAATATCTAGCCATACCTAGCCATGTCTACTCAAATTGCCCCTATCCCAATGTGGTGTTAGATATAGCCTTACCAAGGCAGATTAGCGCCCCATATTCCGTTTCATTTGATCTAACTCCTCATCGGTTTCCCAGCGCTGAAACTGAGACTCCAACGGATCTACACCTGATCCAATGTTGTAGTTTGAATTCTGGTTCCAAGCTGATGTCTGCCACTGAGATTGAGTTTGGGCTTGAGCGCGGGCGGCTTCTGCTTCTCTTGCCTTGGTATGCACTTCATTACGACGGGTTTGAATCTGACGCTGTAATGCTTTAGTCTGAGCAATTCTCTGTTTAACCCCTTCCATCTTGCCCCAGAGTTGATTACCTTGATGTAAAAGAGCGGCTTCTCGCTGTTGAGCGGCTTGGGCTAAATCAAGTCTGCCTTTCGATTGAGCCTTACTCACTCGTTCATGCCAACGCTGAATTTCTTGGGCAACTCCTAATATTTCGTCCTGGAGGCGCTTTTGCTGAAGTTGCAAATCAGCAATCAGTTTCAACGTGTCTTCTTCTTGCTCCCGCAACTGCTCTTCGAGTGCCTGTAACTCTAGATGGGGATTGTTGCGGAGAAATTCATCCAGGCGATTTTCCAGAAAGCGATTGAGATCCTCAAATAAACCCACGTCAGACTCCTAATACCCGTGCGCCTCGCTAACATACTATCTCATCCTTATAAGTACGGACACAATAAAAGTTGACTTTTGAGGTGAGATTGGGGAACAGGGGACAAGAACAAGAGATCGAAATGAACTCACAAGTCACTCTATCGGTAGGCATAAATTTGCAACTTGCCCATAAGTTTCACCCCTTGGGGAGATGATTTTCAGCCTTTAGACAACGATTCTGGCATAAGGACTAGGATGATCTGCCAAGAAACAGGCAATGGTATTCCAGTCATCGTTAACACAACCGAAACAACGAGGAAGAAGATTATGGTTGAGAGTGTGGGACTAGTATTAGGACTCACGAGTTGGGCAGCTTGGATAGCACAGATACCGATAGAGCCGCGACTCGAGACCGTCGAAGATGCTGCACTCATCTTTGACGGACCCCAATTTTTTACCACATTAGTCGCTGGTGTAGTCTTAGCGTTTGCTTTCCAGATGCTATTAACGAATCTGGGTGTCGCGTTGGGAATTTCCTTTGCTGGAGGCGGAGACTCATCATCGTCTTCGTCTGATCATAAGTCATCAGAGACTATGCAGGGGACGATTCGCAAGATTGGTATGGCATTAGGGTTAGGAACATTAATTAGCGTTACCCTAGCACTATTTTTTGCCTGTCTATTTGCCGTAGAATTAAGCTTGCTGGAGAGTCCCGGCTTGGGTGCGATCGTCGGGTTGGTGATTTGGGCAACTTACTTTTCGTTACTGGTTTGGGTGAGTTCGACAACGGTTGGTTCTTTAATCGGCTCAGTAATTAGTACTGCTACCTCTGGTTTTCAAGCCATTTTAGGCACCGCCACAGCCGTAATGGGGGGTAATGCAGTCAGAAAAGAAATGGTGCACACTGCAGAAGCAGCGGCGGCGGCGGTACGTCGAGAACTGGGTTCTGCCATTGACCCAGAGACGATTCGCGAGAACCTAGAAGATTATATGCAGTCTATACGACCTCCAGAACTGAATCTGCAAAAGATTCGGACGGAATTAGAAGACTTACTCAATGACCCAAATTTACAAGAGATTGCTGGTAGTGAAAGCCTGCGTGATATTAATCGGCAGACATTTATTGAATTAGTTAGCAGCCGCAGCGATTTAGCCCCACGGGATGTGAATCGGATTGTTGACCAACTCGAAAACGTCTGGAAGAAAACGGTGAATCGGCTGCCTTCTTCTCAAGATGCTATGGCAGAATTTAGGGAGTATCTTCAGTCTGCCACGCCGGATCAGCTCGTTAGCGGTGAGTTTACCCAAAAGCTAGATGATTTGATAGCAGAACTCCGCAAGCGCCGCAAAGCCCAAAATCCAGGACCTCTGGCTCAGGCTGCATCCACAGGTTTGCATAGTCTGATTGGATTGGTGATGGGACGCACGGATCTGTCAGACTTTGATGTTGAGAAAATTGTTGGTCAGCTTAAAAGCGTCGGAAGCCAAGTCACTGAACAGGTTGATAAAGTTTCCGCTCAAATCAGTGGTAGTAGTAAGGATGAAGTTTACAGTACCGTGCGAGCAGATGTGGAAAATTACCTGCTCAATAAATATTCTTGGCAAATGCAGCAACCGACGCTGGATCGGGAATTCCGAGATGTGCTATATGATCCAGAAGCTGACCCAGCAACCGTGGTGCAGGAATTAGAGCAGCTAAATCGGTCAGATTTTGCTGACTTGTTGAGACAGCGGGGTGTTTTTACAGAAGAACGGATCAGAGAAATTTCTACCTGGTTGGATATTATTCGCTTAGAAGCATTATCTGTGGCGATCGCAGCCAGAGAACGCGCCGAGGCGATCGCACGGTTAGCCGCCATGGAGCAATATCTCCTATCCGCGCCGAAAGAAGCAATCACTCCTGAGAACATTCAACTGAATATCAGGGATATTCTCGGCGATCCGGACGCCGATTACGAACACCTAAGCAATCGTCTGGCTCAGTTTGACCGTCCCTTATTTGAGCGGTTGGTCGAGAAACGCCAAGATTTAACGCCTATTGAACAGGAAGCCGTAATCGTTGAGCTGGAAAAAGCCCGCGATCGCGTGTTGGATACAGCCAGAGAAACCCAAGAGGCGCTTAAGGCAAAAGTTGAAGCTCAGTGGCTGAAAGTTCAGTCTATATTGAGTAACACGGGTAAAGATCAACTGAATCCTCAAGCCATTGAACAGGAACTCAAATTACTCTTGGATGAACCCCAGGTGGGATGGCTACTGCTGCGTAAACGCGCCGAACGCTTTGACCGGGATACGTTGGTACAACTGTTAAGTCAGCGTCAAGATTTGAGTGAAACGCAAATTAACCAAGTTCTCGATCAGGTTGAGGGTACCTGGACTCGTGTTCGCCGCATCCCCCAAAAAATGGTGGATACAACTAAAGAGCAATACGATAAAACCATGTCGGCGATCGCTCAGTATCTGCGGAACACCGGGAAGCCAGAACTCAATCCAGACGGGATTCAGCGTGATTTAACCAAACTGCTGGATAATCCACAGCTTGGAGTCCGTTTAATCACAAATCGGTTAGCTTCAATGGATCGCGATACCCTGGTACAGTTACTCGCCCAACGGGATGATCTGAGTGAACAAGAGGTTAATCAGATCATTGATCAAGTTCTTTCCACCGTTCGCGGCGTAGTCAAATCCCCCCGACGCTGGGCGCTACGGACTCAGGAAACTGTACAAGATTTTCAAGCAGCATTTGCTGATTATCTGCGTTCTACGGGCAAAGAGGAACTCAATCCCGAAGCAATTAAGCGGGATGTGCAATTGCTGCTGAATGAACCCGGTGCTGGAATGTCAAGTCTGCAAGAACGCTTGTCCCACTTTGATCGCTCGACGCTGGTGGCGCTGTTATCCCAACGGGAGGATATTTCAGAAGAAGATGTGAATCGAATTGTCGATCAAATTGTGAATGTGCGTGACCAAGCGATCACCCAAATCCGAACGGTGCAACATCGCATCCAGTCGGTTATTGATGGTATTTTTGAGCGCATTCGCAACTACTTCAATAATTTAGAGCGTCCTGAGCTGAATTATGATGGCATCAAGCGAGATATCCAGACGTTATTTGATGACCCAGAAGCTGGGTTTGATGCACTGCGCGATCGCTTGTCTCACTTTGATCGGGATACCCTAGTCGCTATTATCAGTTCCCGTGATGATATCTCCGAAGCCGATGCTAATCGGATGATTGACCAGATCGAGCAGGTTCGCACTCGTTTGCTACAACGGGCAGAACGTATCCAAAAACAAGCTCAAATGCGTCTAGAACAGGTTAAGTATCAAGCACAACGCCAAGCCGAAGAAACTCGCAAAGCCGCTGCGATAGCTGCTTGGTGGCTGTTTGCTACGGCGCTGGTTTCGGCGTTGGCTTCCGCAGGTGCAGGGGCTATAGGTGTTGCTTAAAGATGTAGAGACGTTGCATGCAACGTCTCTACATCAGGGCGCGTCTCCAGGGATTCCCCTGTATCCCTGTTTCCTTCATTTTGTATCTATCTTTGGATAGAAAAGTAATTTATGACTGTAGAATGAAGTCTATTTTTGCATAAGTTGGTAACGTTAGCTGTAGAGTACGGAGAAAATGATAGTTATGGATATGATCAACTTATTAATGGTCATCACTGCCTTTGCGATCGCGAGTTTTGTTCTTGTTCTTGCTAAGCCGAATCGCCTGTTCCGCTCAGCTATGATGCTGCTGGGTGTTGTCATCTTTACATTTAATAGTGCTTTTCCTGCCTTAGCTGCACCCCCTCAAGCTGCTGTTGATTCCGCTCAAAATTCTCAACAACAGCAACAAGAAAGGGAGAAGTTGACAACCTCCGCCGTGGGCAGTCAGTATCAAGGAGTTGAATATGTTGAATCGAGCAAAGGTGGAAACGAACTGAGTGATTCCCAGATTCAAGATAAGATTAAGTCCGATATTTCCGAGAACCTAGTCGCTGGCGTTGCTAGTGGTGCGGTTCGTCTCAGCGGAACCGTTAAAGACCAAGCAACGGCTCGTAAAATCGTTGAGAAGATTAAAGACATTCCTGGTGTTCATGAGATTACCTTCGATTTAGCCCTCGAAGAACTCCCTTCTTAATTAATCAGAAATTAATAAATATTCCGTCAATATCAAACGGAGTTTTTCTTGCTTAAATTGGTCTTGTTCTTTTCCACAAGACCAATTTTTTATTAGATATAGCAGTAGACACATCGATTAGGACAAGTAGAGACGTTCCGGCGGAACGTCTCTACCCAATGATGTGTCTCCCTGACATCAACATCAGAGGCATTTAAAATCCCAATAAAAGATAGGTTTCATTTTCTTGTTGAGTAACGGTTTGTCTCCAGCTCATTTCCGGGGAGACATCTTCAAATAGGAGAAATAACTGATTATCAACATTCATGCTATAGATATCAATATACTCCGGTCGCTGAGGATTATGGGAACGAGCTACACCTTCGATCCTAAAATCTTCTGTTTTTCCTGCCAAAACAGCCAATAATATATCGTCTAAACCAATTAACTCTGGAAAACTAACACTGACTGACTTGCCAATAGTTAATTTTTCGGGAAAATCACAAAACCTTTGAGCCTGCTCAGAAATCTCTCGAATCGTTAAATCTGGATTGAGGATTAAATACTCCATCTGACGCATTGCCACAAACCGTTCCAGAATAGGATTGAGGGTTGATGACGAAGTTTGAAGTTCAGATAGCTCCTTCAGACGATACCCGAACCCATACACAGTTTCAATAATGTCACCTGCACCCGCTTTGTTAAGCTTGCGTCGTAATCCTTTAACATGTGCCTTAACCGTTTCCCGGTTTGGTGGCTCTCCGAGGGGCCAAAGTTTTTCGATAATATAATCTTGACTAAATATCCGGGTTGGAGATGACATCAACAAATATAAAAGACTGTATTCTTTGGGAGATAGACGCAAGGGCTGTCCCTGACAAGTCACTTCACAAGTACTAGGAGCTAATTCCAACTTTCCCCATTGCAAAGTTGGGGTGCTAGCCTCTCGGTTACGTCTGAGTAATGCCCGGATTCTAGCCGCTAACCCTTCAACCGGACAGGGTTTAATAATATAATCATCAGCGCCCGCATCTAACCCCGCCACCATATCTTGAGTCGCTACTGATGCACTTAATAAAACAATCGGACTGGTATTTCCGGCTTGTCTTAAACGGCGACAAAGGCTAATACTATTCAGATGAGGCAAATTAATATCAAGCAGAATCAGATCATAGTTATAGGCTAAAGCATTATCCAAACCTGTCTCACCGTCATCTGCCAGATCAACAACATAGTTTTGTTGAATTAACCCTGCCATAATAGTTTTGGCTAAGGTTGGATTATCCTCAACAAATAAAAGTTTCATTGTCTTCCCCCTTTGAATAATAGATGATCCTGAATCTTCCCTTGATACCCCCCCTAGTTCTGATGGAGGAAAATCCTCCCCTACCTGAACCTCAGCGTTCCCGACATCGTTTTGGACAATTTTTCAGGAGACACAGAGATGGGGCATAGGAAGAAAATCTATCAACAGACAGAAGACATTCTGTCCACTGAGACTCCTATTCTGACTCACAGCAAAAGAGTATGGTAAAAAAAACAAGGGATTGTAATAGATGTTAAACACAGAGCCTGCTGATTCTATGTCGTTGTCGATGAGTTCCCAAGAGCGTAACCTGCTCAAGCACCTAGTTGACTACTCCCCTATCCAGTCTCTCCCAGAAATTTGGTCGATTGCGGCGCAGCGATTTGGACAAATCATTGCCCTGAGAGATCCCCATGCCCAACCCGAGGTGATCCTAACGTACACCCAGTTGGTGCGCCAGATTCAACAATTCGCGGCGGGGTTACAAACCCTGTTCGATAATCCAGTAATCAAACAGGAACAAGACTCCTCGGATCTTCCTCCCCGTGTCGCCTTGATTGCCGATAACAGCCCCCGTTGGCTGATTGCCGATCAGGGGATTATGACGGCTGGGGCGGCAAATGTGGTTCGCAGCGCCCAAGCTGATCCTGATGAACTGCGGTATATCTTAGAACACAGTGGCAGTATTGCTTTAGTTGTCGAAGATACTAAAACACTAACTAAACTCAGACCTTATCTTGACGATTTGCAGATTCAGTTTGTGATCCTACTCTCCGATGAAGATCCACCTGCTGAAGACAAGCTCAAGGTGCTTAATTTCTCTGAGGTGATGAGTCTGGGGTCAAAAACAACCCTACAACCGGTTCAGGCAACTCGTCAAACCCTCGCGACCTTAATGTACACCTCCGGCACCACAGGTAAACCCAAGGGGGTAATGTTAAGTCATGGAAACCTGCTGCATCAAGTCACCACCTTTGGTATCGTCCTCCAACCCAAAGGAGGCGATCGCGTATTGAGTATTTTACCGACTTGGCATGTCTACGAACGCACCGTAGAATACTTCCTCCTATCCCAAGGCTGTACCCAAATTTACACCACCATTCGCCATGTCAAAGCCGATCTCAAAGCCTTTAAACCCATCTACATGATCGGTGTTCCTCGGCTGTGGGAATCCATTTATGAGGGGGTGCAAAAGCAATTTCGTGAGCAACCGCCGAACAAGCAAAAATTAGTTTTTACCTTACTCGATATCAGTCAGCGCTATATTAAGGCGCGGCGAATCGCTCAAGGGTTAGACCTGAACCAGCTGAATACTGGTCCTTTAGAACGTATCAGCGCCAGCATCCAAGCCTCACTCCTGTTACCCGCCCATAAATTAGCCGACAAACTAATTTATCAAACTGTGCGGGCGGCAACCGGGGGTCAAATCAAAACCATTATAAGTGGTGGGGGTTCCCTGGCAATGCATTTAGAAAACTTCTTTGAAATTGCTGGGATTGAGATTCTTGTGGGATATGGACTCACCGAAACCTCTCCAGTCACCAACGTCCGCCGGATGGAACGGAATCTGCGCCGTTCATCCGGATTACCCATGCCTGGAACCCAGATTCGCATTGTTGATCTCGAAACCCACAAACCCCTACCTCCAGGCAAACGGGGGTTGGTTTTGGTGAAAGGACCCCAAGTGATGCAAGGGTACTATAAAAACCCAGAGGCGACAGCAAAAGCCATTGACCCCCAAGGATGGTTTGATACCGGAGATTTGGGATGGGTGACTCCCAACAATGATTTAGTCTTGACAGGACGGGCAAAAGATACCATCGTATTGACCAACGGCGAAAATATTGAGCCGCAACCGATTGAAGATGCCTGTCTGCGAAGTCCTTATATTGAACAGATTATGCTAGTGGGTCAAGATCAGCGATCGCTCGGTGCGTTAATTGTGCCGAACCTAGAAGCCCTGCAACAGTGGGCAGCCGCTGAAAATGTTACCCTAAACTTGCCCAACTCCGATACACAGGAGAACAGTGAGTCGTTCCGGACGACTATTGAACTCAAAAGTAAAGAGGTGCAGAACCTATTCCGGCAAGAATTGAACCGGGAAGTAAAAAATCGACCAGGTTATCGCCCTGATGATCGGATTGGTCAATTCGTGCTGATTTTAGAACCCTTTTCCATAGAAAACGGCATGATGACTCAAACACTGAAAATCCGGCGACCCGTTGTTACTCAACGATATCACGATATCATTAACGGGATGTTCGCCTGATTGATGGGAAATAGGGTGAAAGAGTCTGCTGGCAAGTTGCCTGTTGATCTTAATCCTCATGCCCCAAACTTTGGGTTATGCTATTACCCGGATTAACCCATATCCTTTTAACGTTTCAGACCTACCGAGAAAGAGCTATATGACTACAGAAGAATCTAAATCAAATCTACTCTTGAAGCGACCGGTTAATATTAAAGCCATTGTCACACCCCGTTGGAAGGAGGAGGTGCAACAACAACTTCAGGGACAAATTAACCAACTTGACTCTCAACTTCAACAGTTAGACATGCAGGGGCAACGGGCGATCGCGGAAATCCAAAAGCAAAGTGTGCAACCTCCAGGTCCTCAAGTCAAGCAGCAAATCGACAGTATTCAACTACAGGTCAATCAAAAGAAAAGTGAGCTACTAGAACAGAAAAACCAGCAACTCCAGCAACTCCAACAGGTACAGATGCTCGAACTTGACCAAGAAGTCAATCAAGGTCAAATCGAAAGCTTCTTCCGCGTTGAAGCCGGAGATAACCTGGTTCGCAAAATGCAGGTCGAAATTCTCCTGCGAGATGGCGTAGTCGAAGAAATTCGCGGCGATATCTAAACTTGTGAGGCAAGTAGGAGTGGGTGTGATGGAATGGTGTTTTGCTATTGATGATAACCTTACCTCCAACCCGCCCTGATTGGAGAGACGCGCCATGGCGCGTCTCTACATTGGGTATCTTGCTATCCTGAAAGAAGTTGCCCTACTATGGCTAATCTGCCCATTCAACGATGAGTGACCAACCGACCCGCTTATGTATTCTCGGTGGAGGCTTTGGGGGGCTTTATACTGCCCTGCGCTTAAGCCAACTCCCTTGGGACAAATTACAGCAGCCAGAAATTATACTCGTTGATCAAAGCGATCGCTTCGTATTTATGCCCCTGCTGTATGAACTCCTGACAGGTGAACTGCAAACCTGGGAAATTGCCCCACCCTTTGAGGAACTCCTGGCAAATACAGGGGTACGCTTTACCCAAGCCACGGTGATGGGTATTGATAGTGAGCAACAGCAGGTACAATTGCAGGATGGCGTAGAATTTTCTTACGATCGCCTGGTCTTATCCTTAGGCGGAGTTACACCTCTGGAGAGCGTTCCCGGCGTCGCTGAACATGCTATTTCTTTCCGGGCGATCGCAGATGCTTATCGTTTAGAAGAACGGTTGCGAATTCTGGAAGAATCCCACAGGGAAAAAATTCGTGTCGCGGTTGTGGGTGGTGGATACAGTGGGGTAGAACTCGCCTGCAAACTCGCTGAACGCTTAGGAGAACGAGGACGCCTCCGGTTAATTGAACAGGGTGAGATGATTCTGAAAACCTCTCCCGAATTCAACCGTGAAGCTGCACGGAAGGCTTTAAATGAGCGAGATGTGTGGATTGACCTAGAAACATCGGTAGACTCGATCAGCGCTGACACAATTTCTCTGCTGTACAAAGGACAGGTGGATACAATTCCTGTAGATATCGTACTATGGGCAGTGGGCACCACAGTAGCGCCGTTGGTGCGATCGCTCCCCTTTAAACAAAACCACCGGGGTCAGCTGATGATCACCCCAACCCTGCAAGTGGTTGATCATCCAGAACTTTATGCTCTAGGGGATCTCGCTGATTGTCGAGACGCCACAGGTCAACAAGTTCCCAACACCGCTCAATCAGCCTTCCAGCAAGCCGATTACGCCGCTTGGAATATCTGGGCATCCCTGACTGGGCGTCCCTTACTTCCCTTCCGCTACCAGCATTTAGGCGAAATGATGACATTAGGGACAGACAACGCGACACTGACCGGGTTAGGATTAAAACTTGATGGGGTCTTCGCCCACGTAGCACGGCGTCTTGCCTATCTTTATCGTATGCCCACCCTAGACCATCAGGTTAAAGTTGGTTTAAATTGGATTGCACAACCTTTATTAAATCTTCTCAAAGATGAGGGATAAGGAAGTTTTGACCTTTCACTTAGGAAAGAGGAAACCCGGTTGTGAATTTTGAATATGTAGGGGCGGGTTTTACTACTATCGTTTTTTACCTCACCCAGATGCAACTAAACCCGCCCTGACAAATGACAAATGATAAATGACAAATAACAAATGACCAATCCAAAAGTCATTTTACTAGATGCCGTCGGTACATTATTTGGGGTGCGCGGGAGTGTGGGTCAGGTTTACAGCCGCGTAGCTCGTCAGTTTAACGTGAATGTACCACCCAAACTGGTTAATGATGCCTTTTTCCAAGCCTTTGCTGCGGCTGATCCCTTAGTTTTTCCAGACACAGACTCACAAGAGATTCCTCAGTGTGAATTTGAATGGTGGCGCGTGATTGCCCTTCGCACATTCCAAAAAGTCGGTGTTCTGGAACAGTTTGCCGACTTTACCGATTTTTTTGACCACCTTTACACCCACTTTGCCACAGCAGAACCGTGGTTTATTTATCCCGATGTGATCCCATCCCTGGAGGGGTGGCGGCGGGTTGGTATTCAACTGGGTGTTTTATCCAATTTTGATTCTCGCCTTTACTTAGTGCTAAAAGCCCTGAATCTGGATGAGTTTTTTAGTTCAATCACCATTTCGACAGAAGCGGAGGCGGCTAAACCTGATCCCAAAATTTTTACCCACGCTTTACATAAACATGGATGTGAACCTTCAGAAGCATGGCACATTGGTGATAGTTTGCGGGAGGATTATCAGGGGGCTAAAGCGGCGGGATTGAGAGCGATTTGGTTGGAGCGTTCCGAGGATATGGCGGAGATTTAATCGTTTTTGTGTCATTCGTCATTCATCATTCGTCAGGGCGGGTTTAGTCACATTTAGGTGACAAAAAATGTTAGTAGTCAAACCCGCCCCTACCAACCAGGTGTATATAGATCCCCGACTTCTTGGAGAAGTCGGGGATCTTGCGGAAGAAGACTATACCTCATCAACCACCAAATCTGCTGTAAATGCCGAACAGCTTATGCTGTAAATAAAGATATCAGCAATCAATCAAAAAGTGGGCAAATGCTACCTTACTCGCAATTGCCCACTAAAATCTTATAAAAATTGTTCTCATTCTATTGATAAGAAGTTAGAAATTAAGATTTCCGAGAATTTTTACGACGACGAGAGACTGCCATGGCGCCAGCAAACAGCCCTAACCCAGCTAGGGTAGCGGGTTCTGGAGTGGATTTTGGAACAATGGATTCCGCGATGATGACAAAGTCCTGATAGTCTCGGTCAGAGGCAGGAGTTCCAACAAGTTTATCCTCAAAAGCAATGATGAATTCATTGTCGCTAAATACACCCGGTTGACGTCCCGGCGCCTGTAGTACTGTTTGATCATTGCCCTGAAAAATGAGACTCTGAGCCGCGTTATTTGTGTTGAGCCGATCCTCGCTGAAGAAGGTTTCGCCTAGTGGATTTGTCAGGTAATAACCAAACATGTTGCCAAAATCTTCGTAGATTTGGAAGTTAGGATCAGCTACAGGTGGGAATTCAGGTGGGAATGCCAAAGTGCTAACACCGACGCTGTTATCAGCTAAGAAGAATACGCTGGCTGCATCTCCTGGGTCATTGTCTCCAATAAAGATCGGAACTCGGAAACTAGGGGTACCCGCTTTGTAGATACCGAATATGTTTTCAGGGGCAAAACCAGCGATCTCGAAAAGTAAAGTGTTTTCAGAAGCGCCACTAGACTGGTTCGTAAATAAATCGAACGGTTTCTGATCATTATCTACGTCAATCTTAGGATCGGATAATGTGATGCCATCCAAGAGTTGTTGGAGGGATATGCCATCATCAGAATCCGCAGCACCAGATACCGGAACGGGTCGATCATTCAAAGCCGCAGCGCTTTCGGTAAAGGTTGCGACTGACCCAAGAGCGAGTAGGGAAGCACCGACTGCAGATATTGCTAATTTATTTGGAGTAAACATATATGTATGTAAGCCTTACACTAGGTATTTGCTTTGTTAATGGACATACTAATCCCTACTCCCAGAGAAAAACAATAGCCTCTAGTCATTCTTCATGAAATCTTTACAGGAAAGAGGGGTTGTCTTCACACTAGCTTCATATTCCTTTGATATATCCTTGATGCTTTCCGTTCCATATAAGCCGCGAATCAACGAATGCATAAGGTTTTCAGACTATGAGGAGCAACGGTAAAATGAAGCTTTCAACTCTACGTCGCACTCGCATAAAGTTTAACGTCATCCACAATGGCAATGACCGATTCTCGAATTATTACCTATAGTCCCGCTTACACCCTGGTGCCTACATACGAATGCTTTAACCGTTGTAGCTATTGTAACTTTCGCGCAAATCCGGGTCAAAGTCCATGGTTGACTTTAACAGAGGCTGGTGAGCGCTTAACACAGCTTCAACCTCAGGGAATTTGTGAAATCCTCATCCTCAGTGGTGAGGTGCATCCCCACTCACCACGCCGTCAAGCTTGGTTCCAGCGAATTTATGATCTGTGTGAACTTGCCCTATCAATAGGATTTCTCCCCCATACTAATGTAGGACCGTTGCAGTTTGAGGAGATGCGATCGCTAAAATCGGTAAATGCATCAATGGGATTAATGCTGGAGGAGATAACACCCCAACTCCAGCAAACCGTTCACCGTCATGCACCCAGTAAGATACCACAGGTGCGGCTACAACAGCTTATTTGGGCGGGGGAATTGCAGATTCCATTTACTACAGGCTTATTGTTGGGTATTGGTGAGACACCCGTTGACTGGTGGGAAACCTTAGATGCGATCGCGCAGCTTCATCATCAGTATGGTCACATCCAAGAAGTTATCTTACAACCCCACAGTCCCGGTCATCAACAAAATTGGCAAGCCCCCGCCTTTGATCCGCAGCAGTTACCCCAAGTCATTGCTAAAGCACGTCAAATTTTACCCGCCGATATCACCCTGCAAATTCCGCCCAATTTAATCCTAGATGATCAATGGTTACTCGCCTGTTTAGCAGCAGGGGCGAGAGATTTGGGGGGAATTGGACCCAAAGACGAGGTAAATCCCGATTATCCCCATCCTCACATTCAGCGATTACAAAATATCGTCGAACCAGCCGGATGGCATCTATCACCACGCTTACCCGTTTACCCGCAGTATAATAACTGGTTGTCCCCACGACTACAACAAGCCGTTTTGAATTACCAATTCCCTATTTCTTAACCAATTACCTCTTCCCCAATCTCCCCTGTATGTCTGAACTTGAAACTGCCTTAGAATTCATCCAAAACATTGAACAGAAAAACCCTAATAAATCAGCCTATGAAATCGCCAATATTTTGCGCGGCTATACCCGAAAAAACTATACAACAAGGTTATGGAGGACCGCAACAGGTTATCACCAAGACTATATTGAAGGAGAATTTCAAGGAAAACTGAACGGGGATGTACTCTTAAGTGGTGAAATGACAGATTTTGGTCATTTTCTGGCATCCTTGTCTGACCAAATTAATCAACCGGGGGTTCAATGGTCAGATTTAACCCAATGGACAGCCGATCATACAGCATGGGCGGGTGATATTGGTTCAGCGATCATTGTATATCGAACGCAATACGCTACCCTAGCTGTCAAAACTCTAGGGGAAGCCTTAACTCGCTTTGCTAGAGATTCTGACTATACCGCAGATGTCGCAGCTTGTGTTATCGGATCTCTGATTAATTCGGGTCGCTATCACTCGGTTTCTCAAGCCATTGCTGACTATAATTCTACCTCGTATTCCCAGCAAGTGAAAACATTTATTCGGAAACGTTTTGGCGGATCATTTCAAGGTAATCAACTCAATAATCCAGCAACTGTCGAAGCAAAAATGGCTCAAGTTGTCTTTTTATTCGTGCGGTTATCCAATGCTCCAGATAGGGTGAAATCAATGAAAGAGTTTTGGCAATCTCCAGAGCAATTAAGCTTAAGTAATATTGTGCAACCGCAACGGAGTGATATTCTGGCAGGAACATTACATTTCTTAGCTCACTTGGTTAAGTTTGGCAGTTTGGAACCCTTAATATTTAAACCCTATCGCCTGCCAAGAACTAAATGGCTGGGTACTCTTGATCAGGTAACGGTGAATTAAAACTTCTGGCAAATGAAATTCTATCTGTTATCTATTACTAAATCAGTAATGAAGTGATATTCCCTGTTGCTAAAGAATTAATTTCGTCTTTTCGTTAAGTTTTAAAAACAAGCCTCTATCATTGGCAGAAAAAATTGCTAAACTACAGCAATCGAAAACAATCCCGAATGGAATGGTTGAAAAATGACTCAAATGAAATGTCCTAAATGTCAAGGAAGCTTAGAAGCTGTAGTGTATGCCGATATTGAAGTAGATCGATGCACGGATTGCCATGGCATTTGGTTTGATTCTCAAGAGGCTCAAATTCTCAAGAAAATAGAGGGCTCTGAAGTTATCGATACGGGTGATCCTAAAATCGGGAGTAAATTTAATACCATCGAAGATATTAATTGCCCGAAATGCAAAGCAAAGATGACCAAAATGGTTGACCTAAAGCAGTCTCATATTTGGTACGAGAAATGCCCTATCTGTTATGGAATCTGGTTTGATGCGGGGGAATTTAAAGATTATAAACAGGAGGATGTTCAGGATATCTTTAAAGGAATATTTAGTCGAGAAAGACGCTGATAGGTGCTGATCAGCTATTCAGGCAAATGGAGAGTTATTCGGGTTATCTATACTAGCGAATCATCAATCAAAATACAAAATAAGCGGGTTAAAGGGACTTACCTTACCCTCTGGGAAAGCTATACCTAAATCCCCACCTAACAGTTGAGAGGTAGGGACTTCCTAGAAAACAAGTCCAGTAATCGGATCATCTACTTAAATTTTCCAAAACAAAATGGTGACATGAAGAGCTAAAATTTCCGATCTCTTGACCCTTTACGAGCTTCGAGGGTATGCTTTTTACTTCTTGTGACCACTAACTGCTATTACTGGACTTGACATTCTGGGGATTTTGTTAAAATAGCCTTTAGTTTATATACGCTAAATCTCTTCTGACTTATCCACGCTATGGCTGGGAGAGGCATTATATAAAGCATCAAGCTGGGTGCGGGCGTCTTCAACCGTCATTGATTTCATCACCAGCAGCGGCTCACTTGTTGGTTTACCTGCATCATCCAACAGTTCTGGGTGGGGTACACCAGTGTGATGAAAGCCAGACGCGGAAAATGATTGTCTTCCCGCAGGGGAGTAGTGCCGCTGAGCATCTATACTCAAGTTCAGCAAGCTGCGAATCAAATTCCCGATCGCCAGAAATGCAATAACGGTAAAGGCAATTACATAGAGTAGGTGTAACATGGCATCATCCTTTAGACTAAACCGTTGATTTGTTAATCGATTATCTTAGATGGGTCAAGAAATTACGTCTTTATCACTAATCCGTTTAGCTTATCAAATCTCGGCAGAAATTTGATCACTCCCTCGACTCAATATTCACATTGTTGGAAACCTCCGACTCAGATTCTCCCGATTTCAATGAGCGCCAGCGCATCCCTACTTGCCAACATTCGTTGACTAATCGATGCCATGGCACTAATGTAGCGGGTTCAATCCCGACTTGACCATCCGTTGCTTGAAACAGTGTCACCGCCGCATTGACTTCCCGTTGAGCTGTTTTAACTCGATCGAGTAAATCCGTCTGCTGCTGTCGGCTTAAAAAGCTGATCTCCTCTGATTCGAGTAAAGAACGCGATCGCGAAAACCAATATTGAAAATCATCCAAGAGCGGTTGCAGTATTGACTTGAGCAGATCTTGCTCGTGAGGCTGAGACTGAGGCATGAATCTTAAGCGCTAATTCATCTGTAAACTTATCTTAACGCTAGTTACAATTCTTTACAATACACAAGCAACTGAGCAACCTGCATTGATTGAATAAGGTAGGTATCATGGAATGGAGCAAGGGAACCAGGGAAACCGGGGTAATTGGGTTCATTGTTAATCGTTTTGTTCACACCGATGAACCATGTAGCTGGCTTGGAGAGAAGCGAGTACCATGATCCATGATCCATGTAGCTTGCTTCTGTTGCCGGAGTACGCTGGCATTCCCCATCTTTTCGTGGGATAAGCTTAAACCCGATTGCATCAGAACTGCTTTCAATCTCAACTCAATGGTACACTCACCCATGTCCAACGTAGAAGCCCCCCAAAAACCCGAAAAAATCCATTTGCCTCGGACCAGTGAATCCGAGAGCTTAAAAAAAATTCGCCATACCGCCTCCCACGTCATGGCGATGGCGGTGCAGAAGCTGTTTCCGGGGACACAGGTGACCATTGGTCCGTGGATTGAGAATGGCTTTTATTACGACTTCGCTAAACCCGAACCCTTTACGGAGCAAGACCTAAAAGCCATCAAAAAAGAGATGGTCAAAATCCTCAAGCGCAAACTGCCCCTGATTCGGGAACAAGTCACTCGTGAGGAAGCCGAACGCCGGATCAAAGAACTCGGAGAACCCTACAAACTAGAAATCCTTCAGGATCTAGAAGACCCAATTACGATTTACCATCTCGGAGACGCTTGGTGGGACTTGTGCGCTGGTCCCCATGTGGAAACCACCGCTGACATTCATCCCAAAGCAATTGACCTAGAAAGTGTCGCTGGGGCATACTGGCGCGGCGATGCGACTAAGGCACAACTTCAGCGAATTTACGGCACCGCCTGGGAGACGCCGGAACAACTAACCGAATATAAGCGGCGCAAAGAAGAAGCCCTCAAGCGTGACCATCGCAAGCTGGGCAAAGAACTAGGACTGTTTATCTTATCCGACGCTGTAGGACCGGGATTGCCCTTGTGGACGCCCAAAGGCACTGTATTGCGGAGTACCCTGGAAGACTTCCTCAAGCAGGAGCAAATTAAGCGCGGTTACCAACCGGTGGTTACACCCCATATTGCTCGCGTCGATTTGTTTAAAACTTCGGGACATTGGCAGAAATATAAAGAAGACTTGTTCCCGATGATGGGTGAGTCAGAAGCCGAGGGCTTTGTCCTGAAAGCCATGAACTGCCCGTTTCATGTGCAAATCTATAAGCATGAACTGCGTTCCTACCGAGATTTGCCTATGCGCCTAGCGGAGTTTGGCACGGTTTATCGGTATGAACAATCGGGAGAACTGGGCGGATTAACGCGAGTTCGGGGCTTTACCCAAGATGATGCCCATCTGTTTGTTACCCCCGAACAACTGGATGATGAGTTCTTGCGGGTGGTTGATTTAACTCTATCGGTGTTTGGCACCCTAGGGTTGCAAGACTTTAAAGCCCGTTTAAGTTTCCGTGACCCCAGCCAAGACAAATATATTGGTTCAGATGAGGCGTGGAATAAGGCAGAGAACGCCATTCGTCGGGCAGTCGAAACCTTGGGAATGGCTCATTTTGAAGGCATTGGCGAAGCCGCGTTTTATGGTCCAAAGCTGGATTTCATATTCCATGACGCGCTCGATCGCGAATGGCAATTGGGGACGGTACAGGTGGACTATAACCTGCCAGAGCGATTTGATTTAGAGTATGTGGCGGAAGATGGTACGCGCCAGCGCCCTGTGATGATTCACCGTGCGCCCTTTGGCTCATTGGAGAGGCTGATTGGAATTGTGATTGAGGAGTATGGGGGAGACTTTCCCTTCTGGTTAGCTCCGGTGCAAGCACGACTGTTACCCGTGAGTGATGAACAGTTACCCTTTGCCAAGGAAGTGGCACAGAAGATGCGCCTGGTGGGGGTTCGAGTCGAAGTCGATACCAGTGGCGATCGCTTACCGAAGATGATTCGCAATGGAGAAAAGGAAAAAATCCCGGTGATGGCGGTTGTCGGGGCGAAGGAGGTTGAGTCGAATAGTCTCAGTGTCCGGACTCGCACCGCTTTTAAGCCCTCCCAAGACTTAGGGGCGATTCCTGTGGCGCAGGTGTTAGAACGCATGGAGAGTGCGATCGCCAACCGCCAGAATTTTTAGGTTCAATCTCTCTCTATAATATATATGATGTAGAGACGTAGCATGCTACGTCTCTACAAGGTTTTGGCGTCTGGACAAAGTGGCTAACTTGGTATTAATCATGTTGCAATTGCTTAACCCTATTAATCGATAGAGGTTTATAGAGAGAACATAAGGCGACTTTTCGCTTTTCCAAAAGTTTAGCCACTTCATTCATAACAATGTCCACCAAATCGGTATCACAGCTAGCTAAAAACTCTTCTGACGTTATTGTTCCTTGAAAAAACTCCTGGGTGCGTTGCCACATCTGGCAAATCCCCTCAAATCCGATGTACTGGACAACAAAGCTAGTCAAAGGAGAGGTTTTGAAATCGAAGGAAATGCCTTGAGCGCGTCCCCCTGCCAATAACTGCCACACTTCGCATTCCAGAACAGTTTTAGGTCGATAAGGATTAATCAGAGTGGGAAACGAATCGCCCAAACGACCGATTGAACTGTGTTCATCTCCAAAATCTCCCATCATAATGCTTAAGGGAACATCTGAACCTAAACGTAATGATAAGGCTTCTAAAATAGCATTAGCCACCAACTTACTGTCTAAATATAGCCGCGCCACTTCTAAATTACGGCGAGCTTGCTCTACTAAATGGAGATAAATTAAATCATTGGGTTCGCCTCGGAACTGTCTAAAAATAAGTTCGGCGTTAAGGAATTTCATAAAAACTGCCATTTTTTGGATAGCCACTCGATAATCCCGCACCGTATACGACCCGGATTTGTTTAGATTATGGTTAGTTTCGGGTAATAAATTCCAAGTATTGGATAAAAAAACAGCCGAGCTGGGATGAGCAAACCCACCAACATCCCGATTCGCAAGTCTTACTGAACGCTTCACGCTTTCTAGAATTTCTGTATCCGTTAAGTTAAGATTAAATCGCTGATTTGTAGACTTCAAACACTGATATAATTCTTCGCTAGGACTTAACCCAAAATCGGATTGAGTGCGGAAGGGAATAGTCGCTTCGATACAAGCTATAACCTGCACAATCAATCCCGGCGTCAGTAAAGGCTCTAGTAGTTTAGCCGCAACAATCGCACTTAAAAACTCATTTTGTCCGGTAAAGGGAAATAGTTCCTCTCCTGGATTGACTTTAAACAGAGTGGCGACTATCTCAAAAAGGATATCCTGTTCACCTGTATTTTCTTTTCGGACAAAAAACTTCCCTCTCTCCTCCTCAATAAAAGGAGCGAGATAGGGTGTCAGGTTAAACGGAATACATCCATCAACTTGCACGTAAATAATATCGTGAAACAAAGCCGCCAAGACTTCAATAGCGTCCGTCGATCCACCGACTTCTAAAATATGTTCTACGGAATGAAAATAGCGCCAGGGACCCATCATTGTTTGCACGATGATTCGGGCAATATGAGCAAGCTGACTTTGGCAAACTTTAACGTCGAGCTTATGGGTTGCCCAGATGAGCTTATGCAAACATTTCTGATAATTCTTATCAAAATTCATAATGTGAACTTAACTCATGGGAATATTTTAAAAGCGTCATTATAACTCTATACAGCATAAACAGCTATTGACCAGGAAAAGAGAGGGGAAACGGGCAAGCTTTTAGTTAATTAGGGAGGGTTGAGGGAGTACTGTTGATTCTTTTTCAAGAGCGATAGCTTAAAATTCTGCCCTTACTTTGAGTTTGGATTTCACTCCCCTACTTCCCCCGTCCAAGGATTTTCTATCTTTAAATCCAATTCGAGATGAGCGGCTTTCAATGAAATAGGGAGATTTTCGGATTGTCGTTGCCATGGCATGGTACTATAGTCTTTACTTTAAATTGTGAAGGTTTTTTAGCTGATTTTACCTCAGCCAGATGTTTGATTGCATCTGCGCCAATTTGCGGAATCTCTCACAAGAGAATTCTGAATCGGTTAGGGTGAGGTTTAGATGCACACAGGAGCAGGGTAAAAATGTACCAGACGTGTCATGGCACATCTGGGAGCAGGGGATAAAGGAAGAGATGTCACCTGACCTTTGCGTATTCTTAGATACATTTTTGCTGTTGGATTTCTCCTGGCTACCAAGGTTTGTGATCTACGGAAAATCCCTTATCCTGGACTGAACGTCCTCTTAAGAGAGATTCATCTCAGCATAGTCTAATGAGTAATCAGCAAAAGGCAAACCGCCCAGCTCGATAGTCCGAATTGGATGGGTAATGGCTTAGAGCGCCAGTCAGCCAGACTTACCGCGCTCAAGCTACTCCTGAAAAATGCCCGATTCTGGCTAGCGATCGCTGAACACGTTATCTCTTTCCCAATTGGCTGTTTGTGAGCGATGATCATACTATCTTAACCTAAATCCGCTGATTCGGACTCTCTGAAGATACTATGAGCAATCGCCCTCCCTTGAATGCATCTGCCCCAGCCTCCATCCTTTGGCAAGCCCAGCAGGAACTGTTACCGCCTCGTCAGTTCTATCGTCTGTGCCAACAAGCGCGTCAGCAATCCGATCAGACACAGACACGATTATACTTCTATGCTCCTGATTCAACGTTCATTGACTTAAAAAACAGAATTGGAGCGCGGGAGATTAGACGATTTCTCGACTATTTAGCCCGATATGTACGGGGGACTGTGCAAGAGGGCGATCGCTTTATATTCTACCTCAAACGAGGCAGGCTCCGGCTAAAACACAAAACTCAGACAATAATATTAATTAGAAAAGTAGGGGAGTATTCCCCACATACCCTATTTAAGCAAGCCATGAAAATTGAAGTAAAAATAGCTGGGGCGGGGATGATTGGTCGGGTCGCTTGTCTTAGGATCAATGGCAAAGATTTTGCCTTTAAAGCATTTTTTGATCCCGACTTTGTATGGCAGCACGGACCTTGGGCAGAAATTCCCATCGGTATTCGCTTAAAATATTGTCAGGTGACTAAAGATATGCCGGAATTTTTGTTTTCTGGTCTGGATTGGGCAATATGGGAATGGATTTATCCCCACACTCATCCCCAATCCCGAAAACAGGGCATTACATACCAGCAGTTTGCTCAAAGGGAAGGACTCACGACACTGAATCCCTTAAATCGAAATAACTATAATCCCCATAATATACGCCTTGATCCTGGAGGAATTCAAAAAAACTATTGGGGAAGGCGATTGCAGGATTTTTTCCGCAGCCTTATGTTTTATGCTCGGAAAGTTCGCACACAAGGATGGAAGTCCCTGACTCCATACCTGAAACCGGAAAAACTCCGCTATTTAGGGGTGCGGTTGGTTTCACTCAGGAGAACTGGGGGGAGTCCAAGGGCGGTATTGTCGATAATAGATTGGCACACCGTATTGACGAAGAAAACAAACGTAAAACACCGTGAACTATGATAAGCTGAGCAATCATTTTTTAACAGAAATTCGCGATTGACCTGCTCTAAAACTTAGAGTAAGATTATTTATTTGAGCAAGGATTGAGAATGATTGACCGCTAGCCGCAATGCTATCTCCGACTAAAAATCCGGCATCTAGCAAGGACATTCTTTATGCAGCCAGAACAGCTACAGCAAATCAAAGGCTACTATCTTGAGGCTGCTGAAGCACACCTGCAACTCATCGAGCAGCATTTGCAGCATCTGCGAAGCACGCTTAAAAACCCAGACCAAGTGAATGAACTGTGCCAAGCGGCTCGTTGTGGTATCGTAGGGGGGGCTAACCTACTGCCGATTAGTCAGCTTCATATTCAAGGCATTCATCAAATCGGTTTATGTTTGGTAGACTGTGTTAATTTGATTCAGCAGCAGGGTTTACTCCAGGTTGACCAAAGGCTGCAAGATTTGTTAATGCAGGTGTTTTATGCCTTGAAAAAATTAATTAAGGCGATGGACGAACCCTCTAGCTTAACGGATGAGCAGGTGAGGCAAATTATGTCAAAAACCGAGTCGAAGCGGGAACAACTCAAGGCTCACCTCAAAGGGTTAATTCAGCGATCGCGCCACAAGTCGTCTGCTAACGAGGAAGCCGCGTCAACACAGGAGACTGACACACCTTCCCTTGATGACTTACAATCCTTAATCGATGAACTCTTGCAGGATAGGTAAGTTGGTCAGTCGAAATCAATTTAACGATAATAAATTGTGTAAACGTCCCTCAACCCCTGACCAATGATAAAGGATAAAGGACAAATGAGGATGCGATCATTTTTTGTAATAGATTCGTAAATGCCCTTCCACTACAAGATTATCCAGTGTTATGATTGTCTGTTGAAGCCTAAACCATTATCTCTTCATTTGGGAATGCATCTTCATTTTTAAGCGAGCCAAACGCAGCATAAGAGGCGCGATGGAAACAGTAGGCGTGTTAATCTCAGGTTGCATTTTACACTTGTCCGGTTACAACTCTAGTCGGTAACCATTCAGAGGCGCAAGCCAAACGGCTGAGTTGAAAACTGATGCTGCGATCGCGTAGTCCTACGCTTTGACCAGGAGGCTAAGGTTTCACTTGTCCCTACTTTTCTGAATAGGAATCAGCCAACATGAGTACAGTTTTACTAGTTGAAGACAACGCCAGTCAGATGGATCTGATCGAGAACTACCTGCGCCAAGGGGGTCACACTGTTATCCGAGTGTCTAAGCCAAAAGAGGCGGTGACTCACGCAACGAACAAACAACCCGATGTGATTATTACAGATGTTGTCATGCCAGGAATGAGTGGTTTTGAGTTGTGTCGAAAACTTAAAGGTCATCCGGCTACAGCTAATATTCCTATTATAATTTGTTCCTCTAAGAACCAAGAAATTGATCGTCTTTGGGGTATGAAACAGGGGGCTAAAGCTTATTTGACGAAGCCTTTTTCTCAAGAGCAACTCAATCGTGCGGTTAAATTGGCAATGGCATAATTTTAGTTCTGGTGTAAGGGTAAACCGGGTGCATCCCATTTTTAAGGAATAGGGAACAGGGATTGATCTTTTTAACTCAGTTAACCCAATTTATGTTCAGTTACTTATCGGTAGGGCAGCTAGGTCACCGAGAAACCTGAAAATATTGTAAAATTGAATTAGAGTTATTATTTAATAATGCTGATTACCATGTTTAAAAGCAAGTTGCATCGGGTAAAAGTAACCGATGCCTGCTTGTACTATGATGGCTCAATTACCATTGATGAAGAACTCCTGAAAGCGGCAAATATTTTGCCCTACGAAAAAGTACAGGTTGTCAATGTTAATAATGGTTCCCGTCTGGAAACCTACACCATTGCTGGCGAATGGGGAAGTCGTGTCATCTGCTTGAATGGTCCTGCGGCTCGTTTAAACGCTGTCGGAGACAACGTGATTGTGATTGCTTACGCTCAGATGACACCGGAAGAAGCACTGCTACATCATCCCAAAGTCGTCAAAGTGGATGAATCCAACAATCCCTTGTAGTCTTTTTAACCACACCTGGGTATTATGGGTATTATGACAGCTTGAGTATTATGACAGATAAAGATTCGGAATCAGTCAAAGTATGGTGCAGTGAAATCACAGCCGCCTATACCTTAGAACAACGAAAACGCTGGTACAGTGATGTCGCCAATATCTATCATCAAGCCCGACCACGCTATCCTAAAACCTTAATCCATCGCGCTGTTGAGTTAGCTCGACTTCCCGCTCAAGCTACCATTCTAGAAATAGGATGTGGTCCAGGAATTGCCACTGTAGAATTTGCTGAATTAGGCTTTTCTATGGTTTGTCTTGAGCCAAGCCCAGCCGCGTACAAACTTGCCAAAAGCAACTGTTCAGCCTATCCCAATGTGGAGATTATCAATACAACCTTTGAAGAATGGGAGCTAGAGCCTGGGCGATTCAACGCTATTCTTGCCGCGACTTCCATGCACTGGATTTCACCCGAAATTAGGGTGCAAAAATCGGCTGAGGCTTTGCAAGACAATGGGTCTATAATTATGTTGTGGAATACACCGCCGCACCCCAATGATGAAATTTGTCATCAATTAGATGAAGTTTATCAAACTCAAGCGCCATCTATTCCCAAATTTGCCAGATATGGATCTATAGAAACCCATCAAGGCAACCTAAAAGAAATTGAACAAGATTTTATCAACTCAGGTTTATTCCAGAATTTCTTGTCAGAACAGTTAGTTTGTGATACGACTCATAGCATTGATGAGTATTTGACACTTTTGAGTACAATATCACCCTACATAAAGTTAGAGTCGCTGCAACGAACCTCCTTATTTTCTGGTATGAGAGAAGTGTTAGAGAGAACCTGTACAGGAAAGCTAAAAACCTCCTATCTTTCAGCTTTGCAAGTTGCCCATGTCAATCACGGGTAAAAAAGAACGTGGGAGAAAGTTGAAATAGGATGATCAGCCAGATGATTTTAGCGAAAAGAGTAACGATGACAATTTTTGCTAACTACACCCTTGCATTGACCGACTCCCATTTGGCATAGTAGCTCCACAAAAGTTGGTTAGATAAACATTTGCGGTTTTAATCTTGGCTTGGCGTAAATTAGCGTTGACTAAGTTGGTACTAATTAACGAAGCATTACTTAAATCGACGCCTTTAAGGTTCGCACTGTTGAAGTTTGCCCCATTCAAATTAGCGCCATTTAGAGAGGCTCCACTCAAATCTGCTTCTGCTAAATTGGCATTACTCAGATTCGCACCATCTAATATAGCCTCCTTGAGATTAGCACCTTTTAAGTTGGCACCCTTGAGATCGACATTACTCAAGTCACAGCCAGGGCAATCTCTCGCTTTGGCTATCTTTGCTGGAACGTCAGAGTTTGTCTGTTCGACTGTCACTCCAGTACAAGCAGGTGTACTGAAAACGAATAGGGAAATAATTATGTTTAGGGGTTTCATATCACGTAAGGTTTTTAAGGTTCTACCACTTAAAATTTGGTCTGGGCGGGTTTTGCACAAACGTTACCATCAATCGCTAAGCATAAAATCCCTAAACCCGCCCCTACAAATTCACACGCCATGCCCGACTAGCGAAGCCAAGGGTCAAAACTCCTTTATCGACCCACCAGTTTATCCCGCAGATGTTTAATTTTATCGCGATACTGGGCAGCTTCCTCAAATTCCAGATTTTTAGCCGCCTCCTTCATCTGAGTTTCTAATTGACTAATTAACTCAGGAATCTGTTCTAAGGGTAAATCCTCTACTTGTTCAGAAACCTTTGCCAACTGTTGATGATTCAACCGCCGCGACACATCCAAGAATGCCAAAATCGCATTACTGGATTTTTTGACAATCGGTTGGGGGGTAATGCCATGCATCCGGTTATATGCCAATTGAATTCCCCGACGCCGTTCTGTCTCATCAATGGCTTTTGCCATGCTATCGGTAAGATTATCAGCATAGAGAATGGCTTGTCCCCGAACATGACGCGCCGCCCGACCAATGGTTTGAATCAGGGATCGTGCAGCCCGGAGGAATCCTTCCTTATCAGCGTCTAAGATAGCCACCAAAGATACTTCTGGTAAATCTAACCCCTCGCGCAACAAATTCACGCCAATGAGTGCATCAAAATCGCCCTCCCGCAATGATTGCAAAATTTCAATCCGTTCAATTGAATTAATTTCCGAGTGTAAATAGCGCACGCGAATGCCGCGTTCCTGTAAATATTCAGTTAAATCTTCTGCCATTCGCTTAGTTAACGTGGTGATAAGTACCCGTTCTTTTTTGGATGCCCGTTCCTGAATTTCCGCGAATAAGTCATCCACTTGACCTTCGGTGGGACGGACAAAGATTTCTGGGTCAACAACCCCCGTGGGACGAATTACTTGTTCCACTATCTGTTCTTGGGACTGTTCAAGTTCCCAATCTCCAGGAGTAGCGGAAACAAAGATACATTGGTTGACTTTTGTCCAAAATTCTTCTGCCTTCAGGGGACGATTATCTGCTGCACTGGGTAAGCGAAAACCATGGTCAATTAATACCCGCTTCCGGGCTTGGTCGCCGTTGTACATCCCCCGAATTTGGGGTACGGTGACATGGGATTCATCCACGACTAATAACCAATCTTTGGGGAAGTAATCAATTAAACATTCTGGGGGTTCTCCCGCCCTACGTCCGGCGAGGTGGCGGGAATAGTTTTCCACACCATTACAATATCCAACTTCGCGCAAGAGTTCTAGATCATAGCGGGTGCGCTGTTCTAAGCGCTGGGCTTCGAGTAATTTGCCAGCCTGTTGTAACTGGGTGACTTGTTCTTGGAGTTCCGTTTCAATGGCGTTACAGGCTTCTTCTAATCGTTCATCTGGGGTAACAAAGTGACGGGCGGGGTAGATATTGAGGGCGTCGAGACTTTGGATAATTCCACCTGTCACGGGGTCAACATAGCGGATAGCATCAATCTCATCACCAAAGAATTCGACGCGAATAATTCGGTCTTCATAAGCCGGACCAATTTCGAGTACATCTCCCTTGACTCGGAACCGTCCCCGCCCCATTTCTATATCATTGCGGGAATATTGGACAGAGGCTAAATCGCGCAGGAGTTTACGCTGATTTAATTCTGTACCCACTCGCAGGGGAATCGCGGCTTTGAGGTATTCTGAGGGAATGCCCAAGCCATAGATACAGCTAATCGAGGCTACCACAATCACATCTCGCCTTTCAAAGAGCGATCGCGTGGCGGAGTGGCGCAGCATATCGATTTCATCGTTAATCGCGGCGCTTTTTTCGATATAGGTATCACTGACGGGAATATAGGCTTCCGGTTGGTAGTAGTCGTAGTAGGAGACAAAATACTCCACCGCATTCTGGGGAAAGAAGTCCCGCAACTCGTTACAGAGTTGGGCGGCTAAGGTTTTATTGTGCGCCAGTACCAGAGTGGGTTTGCCCATCTGTTCAATCACTCTGGCTACGGTATGGGTTTTACCCGTTCCCGTCGCACCGAGGAGGGTTTGGAAACGGTTACCCGCTTTCAGAGAAGTTGTTAGGCGGGAAATGGCTTGGGGTTGGTCGCCCTTGGCTTCAAAGGGGGCTTGCAGATCAAAGGGTATCATTTGTCAGGGAAGGGGGAACAGGGAACAGGGAATAGAAAATTCATCATTCATGATGCCTGCTTTGGTTTAGGGTAAAAGGAATAACGATTAACTTTTGCAATGAACCGACTGCAAAAAGCCATTACAATTTTCGGCATAACTGCCACGGTGAATGCCTGGGGTATCATTCCCTCTATCTGCGACAACGGGACACTATTTAGTATAGCTACTGCTCAGGCGGGACAAGATGGGGAACCGGGAGTTCGGGTCAAGCCTCAATCTAGAGAGGTTCAAGTTTCTCCCTCAGAATCAGTTGTCCCCAGTCAACTTACCCAGTCGAATCCGACACCAGGAATGAGCCGTCCCTTGACGGATGAACTTGATGTCAGTCTTTTAGCCAGAACGGTTGCTAATTTTATTCAAGCCGAACGCTATCAAACTGAATCGGAAATGCAATTCAGTTTTGAGGCACAGGGTTTTACCGGTCAATTTTCGGTGTTGGTTAAAACAATTGCCCAATCTCCTCAGCAGTTTCGCACCGAGATTTCTACACCTGAGTCAGGCGAATTTGCCCAACCGACTTATATTCTGGTTTCTGATGGTGATCAGGTCTGGATTTATAATCCCGGCTTAAAGCAATACACCGTTATGGATTATGAACGTTTTAACCAATCGAATGATAGCTTTTTTATTGGCTTTTCTTCGATGTTATTTCTAGAAATGTCTGCTCCTTTTAGGCAAGCCTTTTCTGAAGGTGGAGTGACGGCAGAGGGAGTGATTGATCAGCTTGAATCGGTTTTTAAGGCGGAAGATGATATGCCATTGCAGGGTAATATTCTAAATTTAGAGGGACAAGACTACTATGCCTATCGCTATAAGGATCGCCAAGCCGGATTTACGTTCACATTTTTGGTGGAACCCAATACAGCCGCAGTTGATCAGCTTCAAATTAGTGGGAAAGCGGACGGAATGGATATCAAGATGACCGAAAATATTATTCGCCGTGTGCCATCTCCTATTGTTGCTGCTGATACCTTTACCTTTTATCCGCCAGCCGGGGTGACTCAGGTGGAATCTATGGAAATTGACATTTTTTAGGAAATAGCTGAGGATTAATAATAGCTTGAATTTGACTTGTTTGATTCAAATTGTAGTGCATTACCATTTAACTGGAGATGACCTTGATTAATAGACCCCTGAGAATTATCGCGATCGCGTTTTTTTCGACGCTGCTGATGTTCGTGTACGGCTGTCAGCCAACAAACAATGTGACTGAGGAACCTGTGACAGAACCCCAAGAAGAAGTGACAGAACAACAAGCTAGCATCGCCACCGCCGTCATCAACAGCACAACTGATCCCTCAGAAGTTTTGGGGGAGGCTGAGTTTACCAACACGGCGGATGGTATGTTGATTGAAGTGACGATGACAAATGCTCCATCGGGAGAACGTGCTTTCCACATCCATGAATCGGGTAGTTGTGCGGATCAAGGGAATGCGGCTGGCGGTCATTTTAATCCAGATGATGTGAAACATGGATTAATTACCGAAGATGGGTTTGAGAATGCTCATGGGGGAGATTTAGGCAATATTACGATGGCTGAAGATGGTACTGGTACAAAAAGTATGACTGTTGAGAGACTCACGTTCACTGAAGGGAAATATGCGATTGGGAATCGGGCGGTGATTCTTCATGAAAAGCCAGATGATTTCGGTCAACCTACGGGTAATGCTGGTGGACGAGTTGGCTGTGGAATTATTGAAGTGACTGATTCGTAGGAGTCGGATAAAATTCAACTGGGTTATGGGTTGGTTGGCTGGCTTTCAAATCCAATGGCTTGGCTCTCCCGTACTTGTGGTGAAAAACCCTATATTAGTGATAGCTTCCCTAAAAAGATTGTTTTGAAAGCCTTGCCCCAGAAAGTTTCCAAGAATAATCAGGTTTGCTTATCACCATAAGTACGGAAGACCCAAGAGGCGTAATCAGGAACTTAGTAATAGTAAGGATTATCGGGTTCAGGGACTTTTTCCACCTCACTCGCGTCAATCACCAATTGCCGTTTACCTTTTAACGTTTCCGTAATCATTTTACCTTTCACTTGTATCCAGGTGTCCGGTTCATAAGCCTTACGATTTCCCGGAAGTTTCACGGGTAAACTGACCGGATAAGCATCTGCTGCACAGCAGGTAATCACAAAACGAGTCACTAATAAATAGTTCGAGGATAGGTTTTCGGGATAAACGACAAACCCTTTAACATTAACCGCTTGACCCGCATATTCATCAGGTTCAGGATAAACACTTAGGGTGCGAATCCATTCAATCAGCGATCGCGCTTCGGGTTTGCTAGCGCTGCGAAAGGATTGGGGCTGGGTGCGGGTGGCGGTTAAGGATTCCATGACACCTCGTTGAATCGCTATCTGGCTGGTAAAGACTTTGGGTTCCACCAATAGTCCTAAAATCGCCGTGGCTAACAACAATCCTGTACTCCAACCCGGTGGAAACCAGCTAATATGTTGCATCATCGGCATCGTTTTGGGATTTCGGGGTGGTAATTGACCGATGACTTGAATGGCTTTTAACACCGCCAGCACTAGCAAAAGTATCCCAGTTCCCAGAACTAAGGCAAAGTAATTCGGGTGAATGAGTAAATTTAACTCGCCACTGACCCAGTATTGAATCAACAAAATTCCCCAGATGCCTAGGGTGATAATATCGAGTATGGGTAGTAAAAGACGTTGTTTTTTTATCATTGGTCATTGGTCATTGGTCATTGGTCATTGGTCATTGGTCATTGGTCATTGGTCATTGGTCATTGGTCATTGGTCAAATAATTCTATCATTCCAAATTTAGTCAGGGCGGGTTTAGTTAAGTTAGTGGTTTGATCCGAAATGTTATCGGTAAAACCCGCCCCTACACATTCAAAACTTTATAACTAACTCAGATGTAAATTAACCATTAAGGTTAGCAAAAAGGTTAATTGGGCGGCGAGGGCAAATAAGTAAAAAATTGCCCTAGCTTTAAAGACGGAGAACATTAAACCAATCGCCTTGATGTCTATCATTGGACCGAATACCAAAAAGGCTAATAATGAACCACTGGTAAAAGTTGAAGCAAAGGCGAGGGCGAAGAAGGAGTCAACGGTTGAACAAATTGAAACGACGGCGGCTAATAGCATCATCGCCAGAATTGAGGTGATTGGACCCGAACCCAAACTGAGGATGATTTCACGGGGAACGGCGACTTGAATCGTCGCCGCGATCGCACTCCCAATTATTAGCACAGCGCCTAACTCTCGTAACTCTTGCACGGTATTGTCTAAGAACAAGCGCCAGCGATCGGACCAAGGCTTACGGGGGGGGGTAGCGGCGAGTGAGGCTTGGAGAACTGTCGCATCCATGGGGATGGGGGTTCCCGGTTGACCCAGTAAAAATGTACCTGATTGCAGGAGGGCGGGTTGGGGTTCCTTTTGCACAGAAGGTTTGACTTTGCGTTCTTTGGGAAGCACCATGGAACGGGTGATAGTTTGTTGCAACAAAGGACGCATATCTTTCTGAACGCTGAAGACGCAACCGATAACTATGGCAATACTCAGGGAAAACAAGACCCGTAAGACCACAATTTCCGGCTGATCTCGAAAGGCGACCCAAGTTGACCAAATTACAATCGGGTTAATCGTGGGGGCGGCTAGCAGAAACCCGATTGACACCGATACAGGTGCCCCTTGTAGCAGCAACCGCCGTGACACAGGAACATTCCCACATTCACACACCGGGAAGAAAAATCCCGCACAACTCCCCACAACCGCCCCGAGGAAGGGGTTCTTCGGTAAGGAAGCAATCAGCCGTCCCTCATCGACGAACAACAGCAGTAAGCCGGAAAATAAGACGCCAATGAGTAAAAATGGGATTGCCTCGACCAGCAAACTCAAGAAAAGGGTAAAGGCGTTGTTTAACTGACTCATGCATTTAAGCGTTTCGCGATCGAGGGTCTTTTTACACGTAAGCGCTATTGTATCAGATAGTTTCCAGGGAGGGAGGGAAACGGGGATCAAGCGATAATAAATACCATTCACGGTGCAATAAATCAAATCAGGATTTACACAAATTTACTGTTGACCCCCTATATGGAGAGTCTAATGCATGAATTATTGGTGTCAATTTAAGCTCAAATATCTCCAATACCTTGATTTTACTTCTCCCTAACCCTCCTCCGAAGACGGGTGACGGGAAAATTTCTCACATTTTTTACTGATATCTAATAGGACATTTCCGTAATGACAACCAACCCCTTAAAATCAGCAAAGGCTCGTGTAATTGCGTTTTATCTGCCGCAATTTCATCCCATCCCTGAAAATGATCAAGCCTGGGGAAAAGGCTTCACAGAATGGACAAACGTTGCTAAAGCCAAGCCATTATTCCCCGGACACAACCAACCCAAAATTCCCGCTGATTTAGGCTTTTATGATTTGCGTTTACCCGAAGCCCGACAAGCGCAAACGGATCTGGCAAGAGAGTATGGAATTGAAGGGTTTTGTTATTGGCATTATTGGTTTGCGGGGAAGCGAGTTTTAGAACGACCATTTAATGAGGTCTTAAAATCAGGTGAGCCGAATTTTCCGTTTTGTTTAGCTTGGGCAAATCAAACCTGGACGGGGATTTGGCATGGTTGTCCGGATCGGGTTTTAATTGAGCAAACTTACCCTGGTTTGGCAGATTATACGACTCATTTCTATACCCTCCTGGATGCGTTTACTGATCCCCGCTATATCACGGTTGAGGGTAAACCCCTATTTCTGGTTTATAATCCGGAGGAATTGCCAGACCCGAAACAATTTACGGACTGTTGGAGAGACTTAGCAATTAAATCCGGGTTAAACGGACTCTATTTAATTGGAGTTGCCCGACATGAATACTGGTTTCCTGAAGCCAATGGGTTTGATGCGTCTGTTATTATCAATCCCGATTACGTTTTTACGCAGTCTTCCGCCCGAATTTTACCAGAGAAGCAGGGTTTAACTAAAGTTAAGCAAAAGTTTAGTTCGTTCTCATCCCGGAGATTCTACCAAAAACATAAACAGTTTTCGGATTATCCGCTACTTTATTCCTACGAAAAAGCGATTAAGTGTGCTTTTAAGGGAAGTCACCCCTATTTTTTGACTTATCCCTGTATTTTTCCGAATTGGGATAACACGCCGAGAACAGGTATCTATGGATTGGTGTTTCTCAAATCAACTCCTGATTTATTTAGAGTTCATCTGCAAGAGGCAATTGACACTGTATCGGAACGGGAATCTGAAAAGCAGCTAATTTTTATTCGTTCGTGGAATGAATGGGCGGAGGGGAATTATTTGGAGCCTGATCTGAAATTTGGCAAAGCTTTTTTAGAAGTTATTCGCGATGAAATCTATAGTTGAAACTCAAATTAGAATCGGCGACTAGAAGTCACAACTACACAAACAAAGTCCGCCTGCGCGGACTAGATGATAAAGAGGTTTGTAAACCGGGATTCGCTATGATTGTTGTGTTCAATATTCAGCAAGCCAATGGAAAATTGTAGAGCATTAGCGAGTTGGGTGTATGTCAACGCAAGTAGGTTGGGCTCTTGGAACGTAGACGTGACGCGCAGCGATAGCGACGTAAGGAGCGTCAGCCTTCTCGTACTCCGGAGGAGAACCCGAAGGGTAGAGTAACCCAACGCCATCGTTAGTTTGAACTAAACTAAATGTTTGTTGTAACGAAGCAAACGTTGATGGCGAATACAGCGCAACTACGAATGTCCAACATTCGGCTTAAGTGTATTCCTCTGGCTCAAAAGTCTCTCCAGGAAAAACGTTGTTATTGAGAATCTGCTCCAGAGAATAAGGACATTCTGGGGGAAAGGTTTTGTAACTTAAAGATGTTTCGCGAACCGCTAAATCTAAGGCATCTTGATATCCATTCTCTAGGGCTTCAGGTAGGTAAGGTTGCAGACTGGGACTTTTTTTAAGCAGCCGTTCGACGCGACGGCGTTGTTCCCGGATAGTAGCAAACCAACTCCTTGAGCGCTTATCAGACTGAAACTCCCACTTGAGCAAATGTCCTAATAAAATTCCCAAGCGATTTTCCAGCTCTTGCCGTTCCTGTCTACCCAATGCTTCTATCTCCTCAACCAAGTTGGGAATATCTAAATGACTCCACTTTTGTTCCTGGAGCAATCTCGCTTGTTCCTGTGTCCATCCATAAAAGTCGAGTTCGTAAGCTGGAGACAATTTATTGGTTGTTTTCATTGGTTTATTTTGTAGCTAATCTATTGATAGTCTAAAAAATTGCTTGTCACACCCAATCCGGGTTTATCGCGAAAGGCAGAAGGCTCCAGGGCAAAAAGGGGATTACTTCGGTTGGCAAGTTGCTAATCTTTCAGTGGGCTGATGCAAATCAGCATTTAACGGCACAATAATCAAAGATGGCGAAATGGGGAATAACTGCTGTGCAACCGACAAAGCGACGTGAACAAATTGAACAAATCGTAGTTACCGCTGAGCAGATGCGCGAGATTGAAGGGCGTATCTTTGAGGCGGGAATGCCTGTCGCGGCGTTGATGGAAAAGGTGGCGGGGTTGATTACGAGGCGGATTCAAACCCTTTATCCTTATCCGCAAACGCGGCGGGTGGGTGTGTTAGTGGGTCCGGGACATAATGGCGGTGATGCTTTGGTGGTGGCGCGGGAGTTACAGTGTCAGGGCTATGAGGTGCTGATTTATCGTCCCATTAATAAGCTCAAGGAATTAACCTCCCAACATGCTCAATATGCTCAGAGTTTGGGGATTCCTTTTTATGAGCAGATTCAGCCGTTGCTGGATTGTGATTTAATTATTGATGGATTGTTTGGATTTGGGCAAACGCGATCGCTCGCAGGAAATCTGGCGGATACGGTTAAGCAATTGAATCAACAATCCCTACCCATCCTTAGTATCGATTTACCCTCTGGGATGCACACGGATACAGGAGAAGTCTTGGGTACAGCGATTCGGGCAACTCACACGTTCTGCTTGGGGTTATGGAAGCAGGCATTTTTACAAGATCAAGGATTGGATTGTCTGGGTGAGGCGGAGTTAATTGATTTTGGTATTCCCTTGGCGGATATTTGGGCAGTTTTGGGTCAATCACCGGGACTAATGCGGGTGACTCCCTCCATGGTGCGGGATTGTCTACCTCTACAACGTCCAGCCGCTACTTATAAGTATAAAGAAGGGCATCTGCTATTGGTTTGTGGCTCAACCCAATATTCTGGCGGCGCGATTTTAACCGCACTGGGGGCGCGGGCGTCTGGGGTAGGGATGCTATCTGTGGCTGTCCCGGAATCGCTGAAACCGTTATTAGTCAGTCATGTCCCGGAATCGCTGGTGATTGGTTGTCCGGAAACAGCGAGTGGCGCGATCGCACAACTTCCTGATTCTGTAAACTTAAGTAAATTTAGTGCGATCGCCTGTGGTCCGGGTTTGACTCTGGATGCTAAGTCTTTGGTACAAGGATTAATGGGGGTAGAATGTCCTCTGATCTTAGACGCCGACGGCTTAAATAGTTTGGCAGAACTGAAAACGATTCCCACGTTAATCCGGCGTCAGGGGGCGACGGTGTTAACGCCTCATGTTGGTGAGTTTAAGCGGTTATTTCCCGATTCGGCTGAGTTGCTTCCCGATCGCGTGAGTGCGGTGCAAAAGGCGTCTGTGCTGAGTCGATCAGTGATTTTATTAAAAGGAGCCAGAAGTGCGATCGCGAATTCCCAGGGATCGGTTTGGCTGGTGCCAGAAAGTACACCCGCCCTAGCCCGTGGTGGGAGTGGGGATGTTCTCACCGGACTCATCGGCGGTTTAGTCGCACAGCCTGCTACAGCTAAGTTTCCCCTAGACGCCACCGTCGCGGCGGCGGCTTGGTGCCATGCCCAAGCTGGAATTTTAGCCGCACAGGAACGCACTGAGTTGGGTGTGGATGCTTTTACCTTGTCAGAATATCTCATACCCGTGTTCCAAGAAGGCAGAAAGCAGAGGGCATAGGTTGTAGAAACGTAAGGCGTGGAACGATAGCGAGCCGGGGAGCAAACAAAGGACAAAGGACGAATGATGAAATGATGAATGACGTTCCCTAAATTTGAGATATAAGAGATTCAAATAGAAAGACCGGGGTAGGATAACACCAAAGATTTTGTGAACTTTTACTAAAGTCTACAGCCGTTAGACGAAATTCTCTACTCCAGAAGTGTTGATAGCAGTAGTTTTCCGGAAGGTTCACCCATTTATCGGTCTTCTGCTGCAATACTTCTCGGTATGGAAATCAGGCAAGCCATTCTTGAGCCTGAGTTTTTGTCACTCGATCATTACGTTTGCCTTGAACACTTGCCTTGACAAATCTTCTTCGCACGGCTAATATTTTTGACTTTGTTCAACAACCAACAATCATCAAATCCGGGGATTTCTTATTTGTCAAGTATTTGGCTGTCTGGCAACCGAACGATGAATGACTGAACCCTCCGTCCTTAAATCCCCCATTGTGTGTTTCCCATGACTAGTGAACTACTGCAACAAGTCCGACTATTAGATCCGGTTTCCGGAACCGACCAACTCGCTGATGTGCTGATTACAGATGGCATAATCAAAGCTGTTGCACCGAAAATTACGGAGTGGTCAAGCGATACTGTGGTGCGGGATTGCCAAGGTCTAATTTTAGGGACTGGCTTAGTCGATCTTTACAGTCATTCGGGGGAACCCGGATATGAAGAACGAGAAACTTGGTCATCACTGCTGGCGGCGGCGGCTGCTGGAGGCTTTACCCGACTAACCATTTTGCCGGATACAGTACCGCCGTTAGATAATCCTTCTGGACTTGCCCGTGTGCGCCAGCAGGAACGATACCATCCCAGCCAATCTTCCCCTCACCTGTATTACTGGGGTGCAATAACCCAAGGCGTGGAAGGACAACAGATGACGGAACTGGCTGAGTTAGCCGCAGCAGGCGTCGTGGGTTTTGCCGATGGGCGTCCTTTATCTAATCTGGCTCTACTGAGGCGAGTGTTAGAATACTTGCACCCGTTGCAAATACCTGTGGCGTTATGGGCGTGTGATCTGAAGTTAAAGGGAAATGGGGTGATGCGCGAAGGGGCAAACTCCATCCGTTTTGGTATCCCCGGAAATCCCTCTATGTCAGAATCAGCCGCATTATCTGCCATCTTAGAAGTAGTAGGTGCGATCGCGACTCCGGTACATTTGATGCGTATATCAACCCGTCGCGGCGTGGAACTGATTCAAGAGGCGAAAGCACGAGGGGTTCCGGTAACCGCGAGTACCTCTTGGATGCATTTGCTGCTGGATACTCAAGATTTAAGTAACTATAATCCCAATTTACGCATCGAACCCCCATTAGGCAATCCCGATGACCGAATCGCCCTAATCGAAGGAATTCGGGATGGCGTGATTGATGCTATTGCCATTGACCATACACCTTACACCTACGAAGAGAAAACCGTTGCCTTTGCCGAAGCGCCACCAGGAGTCATTGGTTTAGAGTTAGCGTTACCCTTGCTTTGGCAAAATTTAGTGGACGCTGGCGTATGTTCAGCTTTGCAACTGTGGCAAACTATCAGCACAAATCCAGCGTTTTGTCTAGGTCAATCCCCCGCCAAGATTGCCAATGAGCAACCCGCCGAACTGGTGTTATTTGACCCGCAGCAGAGTTGGATAATTGCACAAGATACCCTGCAATCCCTCTCTAGAAATACACCGTGGTTTGGGCAAAAGATTAGGGGGCGCACCGTTCAAACCTGGTCAGGACTTCCGTTTTCTTAGTATCTAAATTACCCTTTGTAGGGACACTTATATGAGTCTGTTCGTAAGCTGTTCTGCCTTTAAATCTTAATGTCAACAATGGCGAAATCTTTGGTGTGCTAGCATCTTTCTCGCTACCCATTTATAATTTAAATGCATGACAGTTTATTCAGCACTTTAGTGCTTGGGAATAAGTCATATTAAGGCACTAAAGTGCCTACTACAAGCCGACTAAAAATATTATCAACGCATTGGGTAGAATCAAATCTGACCTGGGAACGAGGGTGTTTCTAGAGGCTTCAATCTTGATCAATCTTGCCCTCATTACAGGGTGCTTCGGTAATCCAAAAGCGAAAATCTAACATTGAATAGTCTTGTTTTTCCTCTCTCCGGGAACTGCCTCGGCATTCAGAACGGGTCATAAAATTGGGCGAAGAAGGTCGAGGCTCTTTATTGCTACTTGTGGTTTTTTGATTCAAGGTTAGATCTCCTGCAAGTTTAATATTTAGTGTTTTTAGGTTTGGTAAAATCCCATGTTTTAAATTAGAACGAATAATGGCTTGTTTCGTTGATAAGTCGTTAAATACGGGCGTGGCATGACTCGCTGTGGCAACGGTTAAAGTTCCTAAAATGCTAATACCAGTCAGACGAAGTAAGCATTTCGTCATTGATTTATCGACCTAGGATTAGGTTATTTGTTTTTATTGTGGCATTATTTATTTCGGGAAAATTCGTTATTTTTGAGCAATTTTAAAACGCTGCAATTCTGACTTTAATTTCATGGTTTAGGCTTTTGTCTCTGTTTTTGTCCTGAAGCGTTAACAAGTTTTGAGATTGACCTCAATTATTTTAAGATTTACCTCAATTATCCTGAATTCAATCCGTCCTGAATTTAACTCAACCGGAAACCGTAGGGGCGCACGTCAGTCATCCGTGTCAACTTAAGGGGAAAAGCTTTCCGTGTGAAATGTTGAAACTCGTTACCTTGAAAATAACCCCCCTTAATCCCCCCTTGCTAAGGGGGGAAATGTTCCCTGTCGGTTCCCTCCCAGTTCCCTCCCAGTTCCCTCCCCTTTATAAGGGGAGGGTTAGGGTGGGGTTGATTTAATCTACCCAATTAATTAGGTGTGCCACGCTAGTTCATACCAGGATACCCCCCTCACCCCTGCACCGCCATTTTTTTACAGGACGCTGCGATCGTTGGTCAACAAGCCCTATAATTAGTGTTCCTTTCCTAACCTATCTAGTTTGGCTACTAGATGTAGTGTAGTTTCCTGTATGACCCACTCAATCTCTAATCCCGTGAATTATCTGCAAGAATGGAACAGTAGCTGTATCGATGACCAACTCACCCGCCTGAACGTTATCCCTTTAACTGGCACTTGCCCATCAAACTATTTACTCTACGCGGATACATTACCACGACGCAATGATGGTCGTGTCAGTCACCGCATCCTCAAACGCTACGAACATACAGAACACGGCGGATGGTGGTGTTCCGGAATTGACCTACTCACAGGTAATGATGACCTCTGGGGTTGTTTCAAGCCCAGTTCTCCTCGGCACAATACTCAGACAGGAAAACCGATTAAATATGAACATCCGCCTCTAACCCCCACAGGTATCTTTGCCCTACGTGTCCCCCTACATCTGTGGCAAGGTATTGCTAATCGCTATAACATGACGCTTCCATTTGATCAGATCAATGTAGAGACGTGCCATGGCGCGTCTTGCCATGGTGCGTCTGGGGGCGGGTTTAATCTCAACACTCAAAACTCAGTCGGGGCGGGTTTGGTCACATCAGGATGGGAAAAAAATGATAATAGTGAAACCCACCCCTACACATCGGTCAGGGCGGGTTTTGCAGAAACGTTATCATCAATCGCCCCCAGTCAGTCCCTAAACCCACCCCTACACATTCCAAACTATGCCCTCGAAGGCGGTGAAGGGTCAACACTTGCCAACGGATTTTGGCCGTGGCTTATCGCCCATCCAGAAGTTCCTTTGTGTATTACTGAGGGCGCGAAGAAAGCGGGGGCTTTACTCACCGCCGGCTATGCAGCCATTGCCCTCCCTGGTGTATTTGGGGGCTATCGTGTCCCTAGAGATGAACAGGGAAATCGTATCGCTAAGTCTCGCCTCATCCCCCAGTTACTCAAATTAGCAACGCCGGGGAGAACGATTTATATTGCCTTCGACCAAGACACTAAACCAAGTACGATAAAAACGGTTAATGCGGCTATTCGCCAGTTGGGATATTTATTAACCCAACAGAGATGTTCTGTCAAAGTAATCAGTTGGCATCCAGACCAAGGGAAAGGGGTGGATGACTTAATTGCCATCAGTACTCAGACAGCCTTTGACGCCGCCTATCAAACCGCCGTCCCCCTCGATACCTGGAAAGCCCAGTCCTTAACCCGCCTGACGTATCCACCCACGGTACAGGTAAATCACCGCTATTTAGGGGAACTATCGATTCCTGAGGATGCCAAACTGATTGGGATTAAATCCCCCAAAGGGACAGGGAAAACCCAATGGTTAGAAACGATTGTCAAAGACGCCATCAAGCGCCAGAAATGGGTTTTGGTGATTGGTCATCGGGTGCGACTCGTGGAGGCGTTGTGTCAGCGCTTTGGCTTGAACTATATCACTCAGGTACAGGATGGGGATACAGGTGCTACGTTAGGCTATGGTCTGTGCGTTGACTCTCTCCATCCTACTTCTCAGGCTAGGTTTGAGGCGGTGAACTGGTCAGATGGGGTGGTGATTATAGATGAAGTGGAACAGGTTCTTTGGCATGGGTTGGATTCGGATACTTGCAGTAGTCGTCGAGTGGCGATTCTGAAATCCCTAAAGACATTGATGCAGAATGTTTTGGCAGGTGAGGGGCAAGTCTATGTGGCGGATGCGGATTTGAGTGATGTCTCTATCGATTACCTAATTTCTTTGTCGGGGGTTCCCCAAAATCCTTATATTATTCACAATACCTGGAAACCCAGCGAGTTGGAATCGTGGCGGGTAAACTATTATCCGGAACCTAAACCAGAACGATTGATTCAGGACTTGGAACGGCACATTGAAGCGGGTGGGAAACCCTTTGTTTGCCTTTCCGCCCAGAAACGGGGGAGTCAGTGGGGAACTTGTACGTTGGAGGCGTATCTGCGTTCTCGATTTCCTGAGGCGAAGATTCTCCGCGTTGATTCAGAATCCCTAGCTGAACCGACTCATCCGGCGTATGGCTGTATGCGTGATTTGGATGGGGTTTTGAGTCAGTATGATATTGTTCTGGCAAGTCCGGTGATTGAAACGGGAGTCAGCATTGAGTTGCAGGGACATTTCACCTCGGTTTGGGGGATTGCGATTGGGGTGCAAAGTGAAAACTCGGTGCGTCAGGCGTTAGGGCGGGTGCGGCAAAATTTGCCTCGGTTCCTGTGGGTGGCGCCTGGTGGGTTTAATCGGGTGGGAAATGGTTCAACGTCGATTCCCGCTTTGTTGACATCGGGACGGCGTTTGACTCAGCTTAATATTCGATTGTTACAACAATCCGATTTTGATGCCCTTGATGATATTGAGACGGGTTTTCAAGCGGAATCGCTATTGTGCTGGGCAAGAATGGCGGTAAGGCATAATGCGTCCATGTTTCAGTATCGCGAATCGGTACTGGCGGCGCTGCGGGAGGAAGGGCATCAGGTGGTTGAGGTTTCCGATCAACAGACGGGAGGAGAGGCTAACCAGACACAGGGGAAGGTTGAAGCGGATTCGCTGACGGCTGCGATCGCGGCGGTGAAAGACCAAAACTATCAAGCAGAATGTTTAGCGATCGCCCGGGCTAAAAATCTCAGTGATCATCAGTATAATACCGGGCAAAAACGATTAGTGAAAACCCTTGCTCAACGACGCGCGATTCGTAAGTATGACTTAAAGCAGCGTTATCGGATTCCGGTTACTGCTCAACTGGTGGCTAAGGATGATCAGGGTTGGTATCAAAAGCTATTGCTGCATTATTTTCTCACGATAGGGCGAGACCATTTGGCGCAACGGGATGCGGCGATGGCACGTCGATTGATTGAATTAGGGGGTGGAAGTATTTTTTTGCCTGACTTTAATCGTTCTCAATTGGGGGCGGCGGTAGGGACGATGGAACTTTTGGGAGTGCCAGTTTTGCTGGCAGATAGGGGGCGTGAGTTACGAGGAACTGATCAGGATTTGAAGGCGATGGCGCGATTGGCACTATCGGATCGGGCGTCGATTAAAACGACGTTGGGGATTGGATTGGCGTCAAATGCGACACCCATTCGGATTGTCCGGCGTTTGTTGGATAAGATTGGCTATGGACTTCAATGTATTGGTCGTGAAAGTAAGCGTTTAAATCGCGTGCGCGTTTATCAGGTGGTTCATCCATCGGATGGTCGATTTGAGGTATTTCAGCAGTGGTTGGCGCAAAGCTGTGAGGTGTTAGAAAAGTCTCATCAACGACTGGATGCTTGTTCAACAGACGCAAAAATTGATGCAGGGGTTGACTATGTGCAGCTTTGTCTTAATTTCTCGGATTGTTGATTGTCATTCGTTATTCGTCATTAGTCCTTTGTCATTCTGAATGGAGCGACAGCGGAATGAAGAATCTCATTAGTGCAGCATCTGGGGAACGGTTCGCCGTCCATTTGCCCGTTCTGCCATTTTCATTCTGGCACTTCCATCGCCGTCGATTTTATATTCTGTGAAGTTAACGCCTTTCCACCACAGTAATATCTTGGCACGAATACAAAAGGGGCAAGTTTGCCAGTTGAAACCTCTCCCGGTTCCGCTGCGCTAAAACCGGGAGATTCCTCAGAACCTTATATCTAGCTTGTTGCCCGTCCCGGAGGAGGCTATCTGGCTAGACTTTTCTGAGTTGCTACGAATCAGCTCAACGGGGCTATGACTGCACCGACTTTCAGACGCGCTTACTTGGTTTGCCGATTGTTGATATTGTTGCCATGCCCGTAGCAGGGCGGTTTCCATCCCTGGATACTCAAATTGAGCATCCTGCAATGACAACGCATCGTCATAAACGTGACGACTTAAAAACGCACTCATTAAGTCGCGATGCATTACTACACCCGACTTATCGTAATGAACTCGCTCTGACAGAGATTTTTTGATACGTTCCCCTGTTAAATGAGTTTGAGAGAGCGCTGTTTTCGTAGTCGAAAACTGATAGAACGAACCGCCAGCTTTTTCAGCTTTGCGCTTCAGTTCTGACTGGAAAAAACCAGGGGACTTAGCGCCAATAGTTTTTCCCCAACTCTTTTGCCATCCCTTTACAGAAACATTTTCAGTCTTGATTTGGTTTCCGTTTCTGAGAATATCATTAACTAGGCGGCGGTTTTGAGACTTGCAATACTCAGCTTTACGCCGCTCTAATTCTCTCTTAGTTGCTGCAAGTTTTTGATAACGCTCGGACTTATTCCATGAAGAGCAACCTTTTTTCGGCTTCCCTTTTTTCAGGATAGCCTTACGTCCCTTCCTTCCTAAGAAGTCAGGTTCGTAGTTATCAGGATTGGACTGCCGTTGTGACCGTTGCATCTTTCGCTGCAAGCTACTAATCTCACGCTCAAAGGTCGGAACCTTCTCGGCAAAGGGTAACAAGCCAGCATTGCTGTCAGCCACATAAGCCACATTAGAAATATTCAGGTCTAATCCAACAACTCCAGGATTAACAAAATTAGCAGCTTTTTGATAAGGCTCCCCTTTGTTGATTAACTGAGCATACCAGCGACGTTTACCGTTAATCTCTTTCCAGAGAATCCGGACGTATTTGATCTCGCTGGTGATACCATGCATCATTACAGGGTTATTGGGGCGAATCAGAGCGTTGAGTTTGAGCTTTCCCCAAAGAAGGTGCTCCCCAGTCCAACGGATACCCTGCTTGTTGGTCTTACCCTCCATGCTGCGGAACCGAGAAGGAACCTTGAATCGTACTTTCTTAGCACGACCAAACATTACCTTTTCTGTTGCTTGGAAGGCACGAGTCGCTAACTTTTGCTGAGTATTGGAATCAACTTTTTGAGCAATCCACTTAGAAGCGTTGGCGACTACCGTTGCATAAGCCTGAAGCTCATACTCGGAGTATCGATACTGCTTCCTTGCTTCACTGAATGCCCTTGTTCTGGCTTTCCCTTTCGGTAGCTTTTTGGCTGATTGGTAATGAGAGGATTTCTGCACTAACCGCATCCGAACCATTGCCTCATTGAGTAAAGCATTATAGAGTTGCCGACCCGCTTGAAAGCGAGAAAGCAACTCTGACTCTAATTGACTGGTTACAACAAGAGGAATGGTTGTAATGAATGAAGGGGTAGTGCTTTTACCCATACTGAAGAAATCGAGAATGTTAGTTGCCTAAAATGATTGGCATCGACCTTTTAATCAGGATAGTTTTAATTTAGACAAATGTCAACAACAGCAACCTTGTATCCTCATCTAAAAAGAATGCCCTCTATGTGGACAAGAGGATACTTTCATGACACTACGGGCAAATTTTCAACAGCAGTGATTCAGGCTTACATCAATGACCCCCATCATTCTAAAAATTAGACGGCAAATAAAGAAAGCCGTGTCGCGTTTCCGCCCCCGTTTGGAAAACGGGAGCTACCACGCTCCCGCTTGTTAGATGGTGTAGATTTCCACGTTAGCGTTGATGCGTTCGGGATGACGTCCCAGGAGGGAGTTGATCAAGTTTAACATTTTATCTCTATTTTCAAGGGATCTATTTTTTAGGGTAAAGTATTAAGTCTTGTTAAGCAAATCCGGGTTATTTACCACGGCTCTTGCTAGCGTCATTTCAAATAGTCAAAGGGTAATATTAGATTAATTTATAGACCGACGCAACCCTGTTCTTGGTGGGTTACAGCGGATAGTAAATTAAGCGGTTTGTTGTCGAGATTCAATCACCGCCTAACCCACCCTACAGGAAATTAATGGTTTCGGAATCAATGGTCTTTCGGTCTAGACTAAGTTATCTAGTTTACCGGAATTTTCACAAAAGACCCTGATGGTAAGAGTAGCACATCAGCTCCAATAGCTATGTTGGAGTTAGCGGTTGGAGATGGAGGAATTCAGAAGGGAGATGTCTGATGAGGTCAAGGCTGAAAACGTGGATTAAGCAATGGCAAGGAATCCTATTGATCACTCCTAGTGTGACTCTGATTATCCTTGCCCTTAATGGGGCGGGTTTATTTCAGCTATTGGAATGGGCAACCCTGGATCAATATTTCCGTCTGCGTCCCCAAGAATCCCCAGACTCTCGCATTCTCTTAGTCACGATTGATGAAACTGATATTAATCAGGTGGGACAGTGGCCCATTCCTGATGGAGTTTTGGCTGACTTAATTAATACCCTGAAAGCGGCTAAACCACGAGTGATGGGTTTAAATCTGTATCGAGATTTACCCGTAGAACCTGGACATCAGGAATGGGTGGAGGTGATGCAGTCTACGCCGAATCTAATTGGGGTCGAAAAAAGAGTGGGCGATCGCGTCGCCTCTCCACCCACCTTAGACGCTTTAGCCCAAGTCGGTTTGGCTGATCTGCTTGTGGATGCGGATGGCAAGATTCGCCGAGGGTTACTGTCAATTCAACCGGAGAATGAGGATGTGCAATTAAGTTTAGCCGCCCGTCTAGCATTACTGTACTTAGAGGATGAAGGTATTACTTTAGAGGTGATTAATGCCAATCAGCCGTATTATCGTCTCGGTAAAGCTATCTTTATGCCCTTCCAGAATCATGATGGGGGGTATGTGGATGCAGATGCGGGAGGGTATCAGATTCTTTTAAACTTTCGTGGTGTTTCCGCCACCTTTGATACCGTCTCCTTACGCGATGTATTAGCAGATCAAATTCCCCCAGAAAAAATCCGCGATCGCATCATCCTAATTGGTTCTAAGGCGCAAAGTACCAATGATTTATTTTTTACCCCTTATGATAGCACGATATTTGCCCCTCCCCGTCGCACAGCAGCCGTTGTTATTCACGCTAATTTAACCAGCCAAATTATCAGTGGTGCAATAGATGGACGCCCCTTCATTAAAGTCTTACCCACCCTGGTAGAAGCAGTACAGATTTTTTCTTGGTCGTTTCTGGGTGCAGCCGGAAGTTTATTCTTACTAAAGAATCAACGGTTGAACCCAAAAAGCGTACTCCAATTACTCGCCCTAGGCATTTATATTTTACTGGCGATTGGTTGTAGCTTAATCGGCACTTATCTCCTATTTTTGGCAGGGTGGTGGTTACCTGTAGTTCCCTCATTACTCGCATTAACGGGTTCAGCCGTCGTCACAGCCGATTATCAGAGTCGCCAGTTACAACAGAAAGCCCAACAGAAATATCGCCGTATTTTTGAAAATGCATTAGAAGGTATTTTTCAGACAACCCTTGACGGACGCTATCGCAGTGCAAATCCGGCATTGGCAAAGATTTATGGCTATAATTCCTCCGAAGAATTAATCAGCACGATTACCGATATAACCACCCAAATTTATGTTGATCCGAACCGTCGCACTCACTTTATTAAACTGATGGAACAACAGGGAGAAGTTGTCGGCTTTGAGTCTCAAGTTTATCGCCAAGATGGCAGCATTATTTGGATTTGTGAACATGCGCGATCGGTTTGTGATGATCAGGGCAATGTACTCTACTATCAGGGGTTCATTGAAGATATTACAGAACGTAAACAAGCTCAAGTCGAGCGAGAAGAGTTTACCCGCGAGCTTTTTCGGTTGAATCAATCGTTCTCCCAGTTTGTCCCCCGGCAATTCTTACAATTACTGAATAAGGACAGTATTTCTGATGTGCAATTAGGGGATCAATCCCAGCAAAAAATGTCGGTTTTATTTGCAGATATTCGCAATTTTACGACTCTATCAGAAGCGATGACACCGCAAGAAACCTTTAACTTTATTAACCGTTATCTTTCCTACATGGAACCAGCCATTATTGAAAATCAAGGCTTTATTGATAAATATATTGGTGATGCAATTATGGCATTATTTAGTGGGAGTGCCGATGATGCCGTCAACGCGGCAATTGCTATGTTGCAACACCTGAAACTCTATAATAAAGAGCGACAAAAAGCCGGGGAGTGTCCGATTGAAATCGGGATTGGCATTAATACTGGCTTGATGATGTTGGGAACAGTGGGCGGTAAAACACATATTAATAGTACGGTAATTAGTGATGCTGTAAATTTGGCATCTCGCTTGGAACACCTGACTAAAGAGTATGGAGTGTCGCTGCTGATTTCACATTACACCTTTGACCATTTGCGTGACCCCTCTGACTATTCTTTTCGTCTCATTGGTCGGGTTAAGGTTAAAGGTAAAACCAAACGTGTGTCTGTGTTTGATGTGTTTGATGCTGATCCTTCCTCAGTTCGTCAGAAGAAGTTGAAAACAAAAACGATGTTTGAACAAGCGTTATGCCTTTATTATCAAAGAGATGTGAGTAAAGCAGCTAAATTGTTTCAACAGTGTTTAGAATTTGTGCCTGAGGATAAAACCGCTAAAATCTATCTGCGGCGTTGTCAGAACTAGAAACGTAGAATGCTATGTACCTACAGAGCAACATGGCGTTTTAAATTTGATAAAAGTTTTAAATATCCCCAAAATTGTACGGGTATCCTTAGGATGAGACTGTATAGAGAAAAAGAACCGAATTAGTGGGTTTAAGTTCCTCTTGTCGAGGAATATTACAGGGATTTTTTGATCAAATCCAGTTGAACTGATGAATCCAGTCGATTTTAACTCTATACTCAAAAGCCTAAACACTCAAAAAGCGTTAAAATGGTTCTGCTGTTTTGGACTTGTATCCAGTCAGATTTTTTATGCCGCAAAAATTAATGCCCAACTGATTCCTGATCATACTTTAGGTGCAGAAAATTCCATCGTTGTTCCCCAAGAGGTGCGGGATTTAATTAAAGGTGGGGCAAGACGGGGGAGTAATTTGTTCCACAGTTTTAGTGAGTTCAATATTGATCAGGGACAGCAGGTTTACTTTGCCAATCCTGCGGATGTTAACCATATCCTCACCCGCGTCACGGGAACGAATATCTCGAATATTTTTGGCACTCTCGGTGTGGAAGGGGCGGCGAATCTAGTCTTAATTAATCCCAACGGGATTATTTTTGGACAAGACGCCAAATTAGATGTAGCCGGTTCATTTGTTGCGAGTACGGCTGATGGGATTCGCCTGGGTGAACAGGGATTATTTATGGCAAAAGAACCCCAAAAAAGTACACTCCTATCCATTCAGCCCGGGGTATTCTTTTTTAATTATCTAACTGATGAATCGGCAACGATTACCAATGCAGGGAATTTATCTGTGGGAGGGAATCTCACTCTAGCGGCTGATACTCTAAATTTACAAGGTCAGCTTATAGCTGGAGATCATCTTACCCTGCACGCTAATCATACCGTAAACATCCGAGACAGTCTTGCCCATCCGTTCGTTGCTAGGGCTGGCGGAAATTTGCAGATACAAGGCGATCGCACGATTGATATTTTTGCCCTGAATCATCCAGAGAGTGGTCTTTTCGCCAATGAAAATATGATATTCCATTCGGCTAATCCTGTTCAAGGGGATGCCCATTTCTGGACTGGTGGCGAGTTTCGCATCGAACAGCTTGATGGGAATCTGGGAACCCTCACAAGTCCTAATGATCCGGTGATTCGCAGTGGTGGGGATGTTTTGATCGGGGCTTATCAGGGCGCTTCACTGCATATTTTCGCTGGTGGAAGTGTGACGATTCCGGGTGGTGTTTTGATCAATAATGTCGATACCGAAAATGGCATTGTTGAGATAATTACTCTTTCCGATGGCACATCCATATTCATTGATGGGAAAACTCAACCCACCCTGGATATCCGGGCGGGAACGACTGCTTTTGATATTCCAGTCATTAAAGGTATTCCATCCCAGGGAATTATTGTTCCTCCTTTCCCCAATCTCCGGGAAAGTCCGACCAGTGCTACTATTACCATTGGCGATATCTTTAACCCAGGAGGCGCTGTTTTTTTAACCAATCAGTACCAGCCCAATCCATCCTTAGCCGGGGGTATAACCGTTGGTTCAATAAATACCCCAGGAATTATGACGGGGGGTACAATTATTATCGACTCAAAAGGATTAATTGATACCACGGCTGGCACAATTGATACCCGTTCTTTTGGTAAAGCAGGTGATATCTTCCTCCAAGCCGTTGGTGATATTAGAGTGAGTAATATCAATGCCATTGGAGAACTTGGTGGTAGTATCTCTCTGAACAGTGGCGCAACGCTAACCCTGAATAATTCAATAATTAGTAGCCTCACCCGTTTAGGCAAAGGCGGTGACATTCACCTCTCAGCCCCGTCTCTGGTTTTGAGTGGTGGATCTAAAATTTTTAATGTGACGGTTGGTTCTGGAGAAGGGGGTAATATTCAGATTATCGCTGATTCAATTCGTGCCGACGATAACTCTGATATTAATACAATTGCTGCCAGTATCAACGATAACTCTGATATCACTAATATTATCGAAATTCTTGGTTCGCCGAGCGGTGATATTGCCGTTCTAATCGAAGCTATCCCAGCGAACAACACATCTGTGACAGTTTCAGGATCAGGAGGTAACATTCAGGTTACCGCTGAATCCCTTACCTTGCAAGATGAATCGAATATTGCGACAGCCACCTTTGCTAATGGTGGACAAGCGGGAAATGTGATGATTAATGCGACTTCAGTCAACCTGCTAGATGATGGTACATTGGGTTCCCTTACTTATGGCTCTGGTGATGCTGGAAATTTAACCCTAAATAGCCGTCAATTACTTATCCGAAATACAAAAACCTACTCAGAGGTAGGAACGGGCATTTCTACAGCAGCTCGAACCAATAGCAGTGGTGATGCTGGGGATTTAACCATCAACGCCGAATCCATAGAAATTATTGGCAATCAACCGGGTGAAGCTGTCGCTCCAACTGACCTCAATAGCCTCTTAGAATTGGCTGAGTTGCGGACAGGTTTGACCTCCGCAACTCAAGGGAGTGGAGATGGCGGAAATATCACGATTAATAGCGATCACTTGGTGGTGCGAGATGGCGCTGGAATTGCCACCTCCGCTGATTTCACGAGTACAGGAACCGCTGGAAATTTGAGAGTGAATGCGACTCAGATAGAATTGCAAGGAAAGGGGGGTATAACAACATTAACCTTAGCATCTGGTGATACCCGATCAGGTGATTTGTACATCAATGCTGATCGCGTGACCCTTTTGGACGGAGCCGGAATTGGTACGGGAACGCGATCAGGAAACGGTGGCAATATTGTCCTCACTGGAACGGATTTATTACTGATGCGAAATAACAGTTTAATCAGTACCACGGCGGGACAAGCGGGGGCGGGTGGAGATGGTGGCGATATCGATATTGAGGCTAAGTTTATCGTGTCTATTCTAGAAGGAAATAGTGATATCACTGCCAATGCTTTTGAAGGAAATGGCGGAAATATTATCATAACGACTCAAGGTATTTTTGGCTTGCAGGTGAGTGATAAACTTACCCCAAATAGTGATATTACGGCTAGTTCTCAGTTAGGAATTGGGGGTACAATTACGATTAATACTCCCAATGTTGATCCATCTAGCGGATTAACTGAATTACCCTTAAATTTTACTGACCCGTCTAATCAAATTATTGCGGGTTGTCCGGCTGACACAGGAAATCGTTTTACCGTTATCGGACGCGGCGGTATTCCCAATAATCCCCGTGACTATTTACCGGGAAATGCGGTTTGGCGAGATTGGCGAAGTGTTTCAGCAAATCCTGATAATCAACCTGTAGTAAATCTCCCATCCGTAACACCTGAAAAGCAACTGATTGAAGCTCAAGGTTGGATTGTGGATGAAAATGGTACGGTGATTTTGACGGCTGAATCGAGTGGAGAAAAAAGGGTAGTTTTTGGGGGAGTATCGTCTTCCTGTGGGGTGAAAAATGACTTAGACTAAATTTAATGGGTGAGATTGCAATTATATTTTTTTAACGCAGAGGGGCGCAGAGGTTTTCGCAGAGGGCGCAGAGGTGATTGAAGGATGGAGGCGATAATTTTATAGAATGGGGGAAATAACTGGAGATGATCGGACAAATAACAAAGGACGAATGACAAATGACAATAGTAACTCGTACTGATTTACCCCCAGCATTTCCTGATCATACTCAACTTCCCGAATCAGATGGTACGTTTGTGAAGAATTTCCAGGAGCATCCCCAAAGCATTATTTTAACCGATTCTATTGGTTCAGTTTTGCGGCAACTTCATCCTGATGGTCAATATGCTATTGGACAAGATTGTGGTATCTACTGGCGTGAAACTGACCCCCCCGAAAAAGGGGCTGAAGCGCCGGATTGGTTCTATGTTGCCAATGTTCCGCCGCTTCTGAATGGAGAAATTCGGCGTTCGTATGTCCTGTGGCGAGAATTCATGGCACCAACGATTGCTATTGAGTTTGCCAGTGGGGATGGAGAAGAGGAACGGGATGCTACACCTTTATCAGTCTCGGCTGAGGGGAAAACTACGAAACCCGGTAAATTCTGGGTTTATGGACATATTATTCGCATTCCTTACTATGCCATTTACGAAATTAAAAATGGCAAATTAGAGGTGTATCATCTGCAAGATTTTTCCTATCAACGAATAGAACCTAATGAACGGGGTCATTATTCTATTCCACCGTTAGGAGTAGAACTCGGACTTTGGCAAGGAACCTATCAAAATCAAATTCAACTCTGGCTGCGCTGGTGGGATAGTGAGGGCAACCTTTTACTTATTGGTGAAGAACGGGCGGAAATTGAACGACAACGGGCGGAAAAAGCCGAGCAAAAAGCGGCAAAATTAGCTGCACGATTGCGAAAAATGGGGATTGACCCTGACGCCGACGAGTTAGAGTAGAAGAGGGGTTATGAAGCGGTTGAGAATAAGCAGTAAAAAGCAAGTATTTTTCTGGGGATTACTCTTGGTAACCTGCTTAGTGGTGATGACGATTCATCCTGTCGCGGCACATAATTCTTCTCACCCTTTCAGTTTCAATTCTATAACCTCTCCCCCTACCCCTCTGCTGCAAGGAGAGGGGAGACAAATTGCCCAATTTATAGATACTCCTAACCTTGTCAGTCAAGGCAAAATCGATTATGATGCTGGACGTTTGGCTGATGCAATAAAGACTTGGCAAGAGGCGGCGCAGAATTATCAAAAAGTCGGCGATCGCATCAATCAGGCGTTATCGTTACATTACTTATCATTAGCTTATCAAGACTTGGGACAATGGCAACAAGCGGAAGCGGCGATTAACCAAAGTCTGGATTTACTCCAACCCCAAGCTAATCCCGCTATGTTAGCACGAGTATTGAATACAAAAGGGAGTCTGCAACTGGCAATGGGACAACCTGAGGCGGCGCTAGAAACCTGGAAAAAGGCAGAAAACCTCTATTCCCAAGCCGACGATGATATGGGGGTACTAGGGAGCCAAATCAATCAGGCTCAGGCATGGCAAAGTTTGGGAATGTTTCAGCGATCGCGGCAACTTCTCGAATCGGTGCAGCAACAGCTAAACGCCCAACCGGATTCTATCATGAAAGTGACCGGATTACGCAGCCTGGGTATTGTCTGGGAAGCCATCGGTGATTTGCTAGCCGCCCAGACTCTCTTAAAAGAAAGTTTAGCTATTGCACAAACCCTTAATTCTGCCCCTGATATCAGTGCAGCTTTGTTGAGTTTAGGCAATATTAGCCGCAACTTAGAAGAAATGCCAGGGGCATTAGAATACTATCAACAAGCCGCAGAAATAGCCACAACTCCTCTGTCTCAAGTACAAGCCAAACTCAACCAACTTAACCTACTGATTCATCTGGAACAGTTGAGCGACGCCCAAGAATTAGTTCCCCAAATTCAAACTAACCTTTCTCAGTTACCTCTTAGTCGAGAGGCTATTTATGCCCAAGTTAACTACGCTGAACGTTTAATCGAACTCGTCGCAAACTCAGAGGTGAGTTCTCCAGGAATTGCCAACTATCAAACCATTGCCCAACACTTAGCTAAAACCATTCAAGAGACGAAAGCTTTAAACGATAAACGAGCAGAATCTCTCAGTTTAGGAATTCTAGGGACATTATACGACAAAACTCAACAATGGTCTCAAGCCCAACGCTTAACCGAACAAGCCCTATTTTTATCTCAGAGTATCAACGCTGCTGATTTATCCTATCAATGGTACTGGCAACTGGCACAAATCCTGACAAAGATAGGTGATAAACCAGGCGCGATCGCAGCCAATCAACAGGCGCTTGATACGGTACAATCCCTCCGGGGTGATATTGTTGCCATGAATGCTGATGTGCGGTTTGCGTTTCAAGAGAAAATTGAACCCATTTATCGTCACTTCGTCAGTCTTTTATTAGAGTCTCCCTCACCCGAACATCTGCAACAAGCCCGAAATGTGATTGAATCCCTACAATTAGCCGAACTGGAAAACTTTTTCCGCACCGCCTGTTTAGAGACTAAAACTGAACAAATTGATACTGTCATCGAAAAAGGTGAGGCTAGGGCGGCGGTGATTTACCCGATTATTTTACCCAATCGTTTAGCGGTGATTTTTTCCTTACCGGGACAACCTCTCAGTCATTATGATATAAAATTATCCCCCACAGAAATTGAATCCACAGTCAGCCGTTTGCGACAAACCATGAGTCCGGCTTTATCGAATAAAGAACGGCTTGAGCTTTCCCAAACAGTTTATGATTGGCTGATTCGCCCGATTGAAAATCAATTAGTCAGTAACCAGATTAAAACCTTAGTCTTTGTCCTAGATGGTGTTTTGCGTAATATACCCATGACAGCGCTCTACGATGGTAACCAATATTTGATTGAGAAATACAGTGTCGCCTTAACACCAGGATTGCAATTACTGGAGCCGCGATCGCTCAGACAAATTTCCCTATCTTCTTTAACAGCAGGCTTAACTGAAGCCCGTCAAGGTTTTGTACCATTACCGGCTGTTGAACAAGAAATTAAAGAGATTAGTAATGATTTACCTTCAGAAATTCTATTGAATGAAAATTTTACCCGTGCCACAATAGAAAAGGAACTAAAAAACCATTCCTTTAATATTCTCCATCTTGCCACCCATGGTCAGTTTAGTTCCCAACCCGAAGACACATTTATTCTTACCTGGAATGAACGCATTGATGCTAATATCTTATCTCAATTGCTTAAAACTAGAGAACAAAGCAATTCTGAACCGATTGAACTATTAGTCCTCAGTGCTTGTCAAACGGCGACTGGAGACAAACGAGCCGCTTTAGGATTAGCCGGATTAGCCGTGCGTTCTGGCGCTCGGAGTACAATTGCCACCCTCTGGTCAGTGAATGACCAATCCACCGCCAATACCATGATTGAATTTTATCGCCATTTGCGTCAAGGTGATGGTAACCGAGCGGAAGCCCTGCGTCAAGCTCAGTTATCACTATTGAAGCAAAAAGCCTATCAGCATCCCTATTACTGGGCACCCTTTATTCTAGTGGGAAATTGGCTATGATTATTGGCGCTAAAAAACAGGTTTTAAGAGCGATTTTTTCGGGTCATAGGTTATTTACTGAAAACCCAACATAAATCCGAGGAGGATTTAAATCATGAACCTAGTTAAATCTTTATCCATAGTAGGCATTGCTCTATCCTTGCAGCTTGTAGTCGTTCCGGATTTAATTGCACAATCTGAGTCAATTAATCCAGAGGTATGGGTAACATTTGATCCCCCAAAACCAGGAAAAGGAACTCCATCTGATACGACCGGCGGCGCATCTCGTGGAAATTGTCCGGGGGATGAAGTAATGGATGATCAAGGGTTATCTGCCTTGATGCCTACCTACAGCGAAACGGATGTTGAGCGTCCAAGTTTTGCAGTTTATCTTCCCAAAACTGGAGCAAACAAAGTATTTTTTAGCTTAAAAGATGCTGATGAAGACTATTTTTATCAGGCACAAATTACACTTCCTCAAACTCCGGGTACCTATCGTTTAGAGTTACCAGCTGATGCTCCGGCAATAGATGCTAACACACAATATCAATGGTCTTTAGGGTTAATGTGTGGGCAAGCCGTCGATCCCAATGATCCAAGAGTCGGTGGGACGATTCTGTATAAGAGTCCCTAGTGCGGCGCGGCGGAAATACTTGAGCAGCTTCGTAGATACGATGAAGCAGGGGGAGCAGGGGGAGCAGAGGGAGCTGGGGGAGATGTTAGCTGTTCAGTTATTTCTGCCTTCTTGCACTAGAAAAATCACCATGCCAGATTCTCAGTCAGTCATTATCCAGTGATTGACCGGATGTAGGGGCGCATCGAGGTGCGTCCTTGCATAGCGTGCGCTATTAATCCCCCTCATAAGTATAGGAAATTTCTCCATTTTTTATAAAAAGTTTAGCATTAGCATCAGAAAAACTTCCCTATAAACCCAAATCTTGCAAATTCCTCTGCGTACCTCTGCGCCATCCTCTGCGTACCTCTGCGTTAAAAAAAGATAATTCTGATACAAACAGATTAAATATTGCGGGTTTTCTGGGCGCACGTCGGTGATAGGGCGCACGTCGGTGCGCCCCTACGATGCATTGGGTTTGTAGTCAAGGATGCTCACGTCAACCCCACCATGACAAGGCTATGATTCTACAAACTCACCCGACAAACTACTTTCAACCTCAGCCACCATTAACAGCGTTTTTAACACCGAATCAGGATTCAAACTGATCGAATCAATCCCCTCTTCCACCAAAAACTTGGCAAACTCCGGATAATCGCTAGGCGCTTGACCGCAAATACCAATCTTACGCCCACACTCTTTTGCTGTTTGTATCGCCAACTTCACCATCCGCTTCACACCACGATTGCGTTCATCAAAAATATGCGCCACTAACGCCGAATCTCGGTCTAATCCTAACGTCAATTGCGTCAAATCATTTGACCCAATCGAAAACCCATCAAACACCTCAGCAAACTCATCCGCCTCCATCACATTACTGGGTAACTCACACATCACATACACCTGCAATCCATTCACCCCACGGGGTAAACCATTTTTTGCCATCTGGGCTAACACCTGACGCCCCTCATCTGGAGTGCGACAGAAGGGAATCATCGGAATTACATTGGTTAACCCCATCTCTTCCCTTACCCGCTTTATCGCCTGACATTCCAAAGCAAAGGCTTCCCGGTAGTTCGGATCACAATACCGAGACGCCCCTCGCCACCCCAGCATCGGATTATCTTCCTTGGGTTCAAAACTCTGACCGCCTAAAAGGTTAGCATACTCATTACTCTTAAAATCCGACATCCGCACAATCACAGGTTTGGGATAAAACGCCGCTGCAATAATTCCCACCCCACGCGCCAATTTATCGACAAAAAATTGGGGTTTATCGGCATAACTCCTCGTCTTCTGGGCGATTTGCGCTCTCACCGATTCATCCCGCAATTGATGATAATGAATCAACGCCAGAGGATGAATTTCAATATGATTGGCAATAATAAACTCCAACCTGGCTAAACCCACACCATCGCAGGGAATTGCGGCTAAACCAAAGGCTTGATCTGGATTACCTACATTCATTAAGATTTGCGTCCGGGTGCGGGGTAAATTATCTAAAGGAGTTTCTTGGACTTCAAAGGGTAATAACCCCTGATAAACTCGTCCCTCATCTCCCTCCGCACAGGAAATTGTCACCTCTTGACCCGTAGTTAATACCTCCGTCGCCTTCCCACAGCCAACAATCGCCGGAATCCCCATTTCTCGTGCAATAATTGCCGCATGGCAAGTGCGTCCCCCTTGGTTGGTGACAATGGCGCTGGCTTTTTTCATAATCGGTTCCCAGTCGGGATCAGTGCGGTTGGTGACTAATACTTCTCCCGGCTCGAAAAGATGAATGTGAGATGCATCCATAATAATATGAGCAGTCCCTTGACCAATTGCCGCGCCCACACTACGCCCCGTAAGTAATACTTGGCTGCGTTGGTTCAACTGATAGGTTTTGAGAACCTGTGCCGATTTCTGCGATTGCACCGTTTCTGGACGCGCCTGGACAATAAACAAATCCCCGGTTATTCCATCTTTTGCCCATTCAATATCCATGGGTGTGTAGAGTCCCCGGAGTTGAGAATAATGGTCTTCAATTTGTACCGCCCAACGGGCTAATTGTAAGACTTCTTCATCCTGAAGACAAAATTTCTTTTGCTCAGAGGGGGCGACTCGCACATTGCGCGTCAGTCTCGAACCCCCTTCGTCATATATCATTTCAATTTCTTTTGTCCCCAGGCGTTTTTCCAGAATCGGGCGACATCCCTGTTTTAATGTGGGTTTAAAAACCACGTATTCATCGGGGTTAACCGCACCTTGAACCACCGTTTCGCCCAAGCCGTAAGCGGCGGTAATTAATGCGGTATTTTTGAACCCTGTTTCGGGGTCAATGGAAAACATCACCCCAGAACAGGCTAAATCAGATCGCACCATTTTCTGAATCCCCACCGAAAGCGCCACATCAAAGTGGTCAAATCCGTTATGTTCCCGATACGCAATGGCGCGGTTGGTAAACAGGGAGGCGAAGCATTTATGGGTAAATTCCAGAACCCCTTTGAAACTATTCACATTTAAATAGGTTTCCTGCTGACCCGCAAAACTCGCATCGGGTAAGTCTTCCGCCGTCGCTGAGGAACGAACCGCCACATCTGTCCCCTCCCCGTAGCGATCGCACAATTGTTGATAAGCTGTACGAATGGCTTGGGTCAGTTCTAGGGGAAACTCAATACTGAGGATTAACTGTCGCGCTTTTTTGCCATGCTGTTGCAGATTACTCACATCATCCACATTCAAATCTGCAAACAGGTGACGCAGCTTGGCTTCTAAATCGGCGGTTTCGATAAAGCAACGATAAGCATACGCCGTAATCGCAAACCCGGTAGGAACATTGATTCCCTGGGGAGTGAGTTGTCCAATCATTTCACCCAGAGAGGCATTTTTGCCCCCAACCAAGGGTAGGTCATCCAGTCGGATTTGATCAAACCAGAGGATCAATAATTTATCTTGAGGGACTGGGGTAGAGGTCTGAGGGGTTGAGGTCAGCATAAACTTTTTTTCTTAAAGGGATAATTTAAGTTTAGCTTTATAAAATATTCGGGATCACTAATAGGTTGCGAAAAATTAACAGAAACCTTTGCCTTCCTCATACCCTGTTGCCATTTCGCGATCGCTAAAATTGGTGATTGGTGATTGGTAATTGGTGAGTAGGAAAAATTCTTCCTCATCTCCTCTTGCTCCCCAAGCAGGGCGGGTTTAGTGTAGAGACGCGCCATGGCGCGTCTCTACAAGGGGGTAACGTTATCAGTCAAACCCGCCCCTACAAATTGACGCCCCAGCTCCCCCAGCTCCCCCAGCTCCCCCAGCTCCCCTCGACCCAAAATGCTTCCTAAAAAGTAAAAGATTGGCTGCTTATGTGTAGCCAATCTTGTCCAACATGTATTACAATTTCTCTTTCGACTGAATCTTAATTCACGGGTTCATCTTAATTCACGGGTTCAAAATAGCTCCAGATATCCTCTGGAGCTTTTTCTGTCGTGCTATCATAACAGATTTTTTTCCAGAATGGGGATTTTGCCCCTTGTGTCATAATTTTTGCACAGAGCGTCAGCGTGCATCGATATGGGCAAACTCTTAGCAGAATGTTACCAATTCCTCAAAGTCCTGGATACCGATGAATTGGGTCACACCTATTTAGTTATAGATATTCACCTTCAAGAGCAGCCTAAATGCGTGGTCAAGCAAATCCGACTCCCGCCAAACTCCTCTCAAACTCGACAACTTATTCTCAGCCGTCTGGAAAAAACGTCACAATTGCTGAAAAAGCTGGGTCAACATGACCAAATTCCCCGATTTATCACCTCATTTGCCCAAACGAACCAGTTTTATCTCGTTCAAGAGTTTATTCCCGGTTATCTCTTAACCGACGAACTCATACCCGGTGATCCGCTGACCGAAAATCAGGTGATTACCCTGTTACAAGAACTCCTCCACCTCTTAGTTTTTGTCCATCAACAGGGTGTAATCTTAGGAAACCTCAAGCCTTCCACGATTATCCGTCGCCAAGGAGATGGCAAATTAGTCCTGACAACGTGGGGAGTTATCCATCAACTGAGTGCCCAAATCGCCCAATCATTCCACCAATCAGCCCCAAATCCGCGCCATCCTACTTCCGTTGATCAATCCTCCAAACCATTCCCAGAACACCTCCAAGTCAATGGCGACTTGTACGCCTTGGGAATAATCGCCATTCAAGCCATGACTGGATTATCCGCCAGTGAGTTAACGGAACTTAAACAAACGAACAATTCTCAACATGAAACCAGCGCTTGGCAAGCTTACACCCAAGTTAGCCCAGAGTTAGCCGCTATCCTGGAGAAAATGGTGCATTCTGATCGCCAGAACCGTTATCACAAAGCGACGAGTGTACTAGCGGATCTCAGTGGTATCCCGGAGAGCAATCCAATTACTCAATTTTCCCTACCCTCGCTACCAGAAATCAACCCCGCGATCGCGACAATTACGTTTCCTACTCGTCAGTTTAAACCCCAGGTTATCCTCGCGGCTATAGCATTAGTGGGAATCACAGCGTTAATCTTGGCTTATACCCTACACCTTCCCCAACGCCTAATGGCGCAATACTTTCTCCACCAAGGAAAAACCCAAGCACAACAGCCTGAGGCGGCGATTCAATACTATACTCAAGCCATTGCCTATCAGCCGCAAAATGCTACAGCTTACTATCATCGGGGAAAGATTTACGCTGATAGGGGAAAATCTCAGCTAGCCCTGGCTGATTTGTCTCAGGCGATTCAACTCAATCCCCAAAATGCTGACGCCTATTACCAACGGGGAAATCTTCGCCTTGAGTTAAGCGATCGCCAAGGGGCTAAAGCTGATTATACCCAAGTTCTACAACGTGACCCTAATTTTACCCCTGCATGGGTGAATCGAGGTCAGATACAAGCCGAGTTAGGTAACGAAAAAGCTGCCATTGATGATTATACCCAAGCCATTCAACTTCAACCCAATCTCGTCACGGCTTACCTAAAGCGCTGTCGTTCCCGTTCTAACCTCGGTAACCAAAAGGGTGCCATTGACGACTGTACCACCGCGATTAATTTACGACCGCATAATGCCCTAGCTTACCAAAACCGTGGCTTAGCCCGTCAGCGTCGGGGAGATATTCGCGGGGCGATAACGGACTATACAGTAGCGATTCAATTGAATCCAGAGGCGGCAGAACCTTACTATAACCGAGGATTAGCCCGTCAGGAAATAGAAGATATATCCGGTGCGATCGCGGATTACACCCAAGCCATTAAACGAAATCCTAACTATGCCTCAGCTTACTATGAGCGGGGGTTAGCCCAAGCCCAACTGGGAAATCGGTTAGCCGCGATCAAAGATTTACAGCAAGCGGCTCAACTTTGCCATGATTTAGGTAAACTGGATTGTTATGAAGCGGCGCAGTCTCAACTGTCTAGAGTGTCGGTTCAGTAATAACACTTAGTTGCTCGTGACATTTAGCTTTTAATTTATTTAACCTGTACTACAATAGTAGCAAATTGAAAGTACTTTGACAACTATGAAACAAGTGACAACACGAGTATCAGATAGGGAATATGAGCATCTAGCCAAATTTTGCAAAGTAACAGAAAGAACCCAATCTGATGTACTCCGGGAACTGATACGCAAGTTGTCAATCTCTGGGGCGTTGGACCCCATCGATTGACCGCCTATCCATCTCGCGCCAATCTGAGTACAGATATGGCGTGAGGCTTTCGGCGTCTAGCTAAAAAATAAAAACAAAGTCTGCTTGACAAGAAAAGACAGGAAAAATAAGGGTTTGGGAACCCGCGCAGGCGGGTGCAAGGCAAGTGTAGTTGCGGTGGAAACTACCCTGTTAACCGTTAAGTTGACTGGGATAGTAGTAAAATTGGAGATTGTGTCCTTATTCAAAGTTGTTTATGCCGAAACTGAAAAGCCGTAGAGCAGCCGCCAAACGTTTTCGACCCACCGGAAGCGGTAAAATTAGACGACGCAAGGCGTTTAAGAGCCACTTACTGGAGCGCAAAAGCTCAGGACGGAAGCGGCGTCTGTCGAAATTGAGTTTGGTCAATGAACGGGATGCTGATAATGTACGCTTAATGCTTCCCTATTTTTAGACCACTTAAAACGAATAACCATCTAGTTAGTATCAATTAGGAACAGTCAATGACAAGAGTAAAACGCGGTAACGTTGCACGTAAACGACGCAAGAAAATTCTCAAGCTGGCGAAAGGATATCGGGGTTCTCACTCCAAACTCTTCCGTACAGCCAATCAACAGGTGATGAAAGCACTGCGGAACGCTTATCGCGATCGCCGCAAGCGCAAGCGGGATTTTCGCCGTCTCTGGATTACTCGTATCAATGCGGCGGCTCGTCAGAATGGCATAAGCTACAGTCAGCTTATCGGTCAGATGAAAAAGGCAAATATTCAGATCAATCGCAAGATGTTGGCACAATTAGCTGTGTTAGATCCCGCCAGCTTTCAAAAGGTTGTAGAACTGGCTAGCCAAGGGGCAAAGTAAGTTCAATAGAGCGTTTCGGTTGAGGTAGCAGGGGTGCAGGGGTGCAGGGGTGCAGGGGAGCCAATTTGTAGGGGCGGGTTTGACCGATAACGTTACCCAACAAACCAATAACGTGGCTAAACCCGCCCTGGTTAGGGGGTATAATTTCCCTCTTCCCCAATCCCCAATCCCCTCAACCAATCACCAACCCCAGATAGATGATCGCCCAAAGGTTTTTCAATGTCGGTGTAGCACTTGGATTGATGGGGGTGGCTGTCGTACAACCCCCATCAGCTTATCCGGCTGAATTGGCAGAAATTGAGCAACGGGGTCAATTAATTGTTGCGGTAAAAGACAATGTGCGTCCTTTGGGCTTTCGCGATGCGACGGGAACGCTACAAGGACTAGAAATTGATATTGCTCGACGACTGGCGAAAGAACTGCTGGGGAGTCCAGAGGCTGTGGTTTTGCAGCCTGTGACGAATCGCGATCGCTTGAGTGTGGTATTTGAGGATCGGGTTGATATTGCGATCGCTAGAGTAACGGTAACGGATTCTCGCGCTCGCTTGGTCGATTTCAGTATCCCTTACTATTTGGATGGTGCAGGGATTATTACGAAAGATGCCTCAATCAATCTGTTGAGCGATTTAGACAACCAAACCATCGCTGTCCTTAAGGGTTCGAGTACAATCGCGGTGATCAAGTATGCTTTACCCAATGCCCAATTAGTCGGCGTTGACTCCTACCAAGAAGCGCGTGCGCTCATTGAGGCGGGAGAAGCCAATGCATTTTGTGCCGATCAGAGTGTTCTGACTGGATGGGTGCAGCAATACCCAGACTATCGATTGCTCCCCTATCGCCTATCTGGTGCAGCCTTGGCGGTGGTGATGCCTAAAGGATTGCAGTATACCGCACTGCGACAACAAGTCAATCAGGCGATCGCACGTTGGCACGCCGAAGGGTGGTTAGCTGAACGTGCTGCCGCTTGGGGTTTACCATGAAGAGTGGAAACCCCTCCCCTATAGTTGCACGGAATTACAGGATTATGGATGAAACTCTGCCACAAATTTATCTAATCATATTGTTAGTCCTGCTTGGTGTTGCAGCATTGGCGGTAATCCGCCAAGTCTTCAAAACCCGTAAAATCGAAAGCACCCTCTCAAAGCTGGAGAGAAAGCTGCAAAAAGAGCGGGGGTCAGTCCAAGACTACTACGAGTTGGGCAGTATCTATCTAGACAAGAAACTCTTTGCTCAAGCCGTTATCCTATTCCAAAAGGGACTTAAAGCTCCAGATGCTTCAGAAACCAACCTAGCTCCTGTTCATAATGCCCTCGGTTTTGCCTACTTTGCCCAAGATCAGTACGATATTGCCATTCGCCAGTATAAGGAAGCCTTAAAACTAGAGCCAGATTATGTGACGGCTCTCAATAACTTGGGTCACGTTTACGAGCGCAAAAAGCTAACCGCTCAAGCGTTGGAGGCTTATGAAGCAGCGCTCAAGTATGAACCGAAGAATGAGACAGCCAAGCGCAGAGCTGAATCCCTCCGCAAGCGGTTAGTGCCATCCACCAGCTAAATTTTCTGCGGCTTGAACCCTCCATAGATCCTATAGAGACGTTGCAGGCAACGTCTCTATATGCTGACAGGCTATTCCAGACTCATCTATTTTGTGCAGAAAAACTACCCAGATTATTACCTCACTCTGCTAGTTTTAGAATGCAATTTACATAATTCTTGATTATTGTTAACATAAAGTAATAAAGGTAATCAATTAAGGGCAGGATTAGTTCGCTATGGGATTTCTGAGTAATTTATTTGGGTTAAAGAGCAAGTACGTTGATGAGGAGACAGACGAAGTAGAACAGGCGACAGAAGCCCAAAAGCGACAAGTCTACTTCTTAGAGCCGGATGACGCCAAGACATTCGGTGATATTAACTATATGCGATCGCCCACATCTGTGAAGAAGCGATTTGCCAAAAAGAAAGACAACCTAGGGCAGGGTTTAGAGCAGGAGGTAGAAACCTCTGCTTTTGGGCAAGTCATCCGTTCCAATAAGCAAATCAGCGCTACTCCTGAACCTCTGCCAACTCCTCAAAACCAGCCAGTGAGTGAGCCACAGCAAAAGAGTTTTGAGCGCCGCCGCGCTAGCTCTAGCGATTCTGGCATGGATATGTTCCGTAAAATGGCTCGTGACATGAAAAAGTAGGGGTTTGGTAACCAAACCCCTACGGCGTGGTGAGGATGTCAATCTAAGATAATTTTCACACCCTGACGGGGCGTTTGCTGTGCTTATCACCCCGTCAGAGAACTTACACTTAGCTTTGCAGCTCGTTGAATTTGGCGCGAATGGTTTCCACCCGTTGGCGGTTTACACCTAAATCGGATTGTCCTAAACGGGATGCCGAACGAACATGGATAACATTCGCACCTTCATCTAGGAAAAATTCTACATCATCGACAAATCCCATAAGCTTAGTTGTGAATTCAGCGTAGAGATAATTGTCGGTTTCCGTGATAATTTTGGTTTTTTCCATATTTTCAATCACGGTTTTGAGGTCAGCTATTGCCTTAGCTGGTGTTGATTTGTAGGTTAATGGCTCAATTTGATGTTGGGCATCTTGATCTTGAGAGTTGACACAATTTGGCGTACTTGGACAAGGAGTTAACTTCCCTGACTCAATACCAAGATTTGTGGGTCGTTTTCCAGCAAACATAGCTCCTCCCGAAACAGTTAAGGTTACGCCTATAGAACAGGCAACAATGAAAATTAAAGCAATACAGATGATTAGAATAGATCTAATCGGGGAGCGTTTTTGAGCTTCTAAGGTCATAGTATTTGTCCTTTGTCATTTGTCCTTTGTCCTTTGCCTTAATTCATCATTCAGACAGGCTGGGTTTGAGGGAAAGTTACCATCAAGAGCGAGAGGAAATTACATCAACCTGCCCCTACTCCCCTTAAAACCTCACCATTTTACCCATCAAACGTCAAGGCTTGACCACGTATAGCTGTGTGCAGTTTTCCCCGTTCATAAACCACTTGACCCCCAACAATAGTCATCACAGACCATCCGGTCAAGTTCCAGCCTTCAAAGGGACTCCAGCCACATTTGGTTAACAGTTCCTCTCGCCGCACCGGACGGTAATTTTCTAAGTCTACTAAGACCAAATCTGCATCATAACTGGGAGCGATCGCGCCTTTTTTGGGAATGCGATAGGCTTTAGCCACAGCCGTAGACATCCAGTTCGAGACTTGGGCAATAGTACAGCGTCCTTGTATAGCTTGGGTGAGCATTAATGCTAAGGATGTCTCCACTCCTGGCATTCCCGATGGACTATTGGGATAGGTTTGGGCTTTTTCTTCCAGGGTATGGGGGGCGTGATCCGTAGCAATAAAGTCGATGACACCATCTAATAGGGCTTGCCAAAGGGTGGCATTATCCTGAGGCGATCGCAAGGGGGGATTCATTTGCGCTAAGGTGCCGATTTTCTCGTAGGCGCTGGTATTCAAGAGCAGGTGTTGGGGAGTGACTTCGGCGGTTACCCAACTGGGTTTATCCCGACGTAGTAACTCGGCTTCCTCCCCTGTAGACAGATGCAGAATATGCAGCCGTCGCTGATACTTTTTCGAGAGTTTTAGGGCGAGTTGAGTCGCATTCAGGGCGGCTTGATTATCTTGAATCTGGGAGTGAATCGCCGGATCATTAATGCCAGCAAATTTTTCCCGCCGTTCCCGGATTCGGGCTTGATCTTCAGCATGAACAGCAATCAGCCGGGTTCCTTGGGCAAAAATGGGTTCAAGGGATTCCTCGCTATCCACTAATAACCCCCCACGCATCGAACCCATAAATATCTTAATCCCACAGGTCGGCTGTGCCTCACGCAGATCGGGCAAATTTTCTGGCGTCGCGCCAATAAAAAAGCCGTAGTTAACCAAGCACTTCTCAGATGCCCGTTTCAGCTTGTCATCTAAGGCGGCTTGAGTCGTAGTTAGGGGGCGAGTGTTGGGCATTTCCAGAAATGAGGTAACGCCTCCCTTGGCACAAGCACAACTGGCGGTAAATAAGTCTTCCTTATGTTCTAAGCCTGGTTCGCGAAAATGAACTTGTGGATCGATGACTCCCGGCAACAATGTTAACCCAGTCGCGTCGATTTCTCTATCTGCCGAAGCTGAAATGTTTGGGGCAACCTGGACAATTTCTCGACCACGAGTGAGGACATCTGCGAGCAAAATGTCCCCTGTTGGCATGAGAATACGAGCATGGCGGATTAATAAGCAAGAGTCAGAGGACATAAGAAAATGCTAAAATTCCCAATAGCTTCAGTATTTCTACTTTAAAGCGAATTTTGTCCAGATACTAGAGGAACAGCTTCGGTTACAACCGCTTCGGTTAAATTAGAAGAGATGAGCCTCTAATTGGCTGATTTTCCTCCATCGTCCAACTCGTGATTGCTTAAGGTGATTAAACGGCTATGACTCGTGTCCCAAATCGAGATCCGGAAAAACAATCGGTACAAAAAGCTGAAAATCCGTGGGTAGAGGGATTCAAGACGATTGGCTTGAGTGTTTTTCTCGCGATCGGGATTCGCAGCTTTGTGGCAGAAGCGCGATATATCCCTTCTGGTTCTATGGAACCGACCCTACAGATTAACGATCGCTTGATTATTGATAAGATCAGCTATAACTTCCGTCAACCCCAGAGAGGAGATATTGTTGTCTTTTCCCCCACAGAGGCGCTCAAGCAGCAAAATTTCAAAGACGCCTTTATCAAGCGGGTGATTGGGCTTCCTGGTGAAACCGTCGAGGTGAAGGGGGGACGAGTCTACGTCAATGGTCAAGTATTGCGGGAACAATATATCGAAGAGGAACCCGAATACAGCTACGGACCTGTTACTGTGCCAGAGGACAACTATTTGGTTTTGGGAGATAACCGCAATAATAGCTACGACTCTCACTATTGGGGTTTTGTCCCCCGTAAAAATATTATTGGCAGAGCGATTGTCCGCTTTTGGCCCATTAATCGGGTTGGTGAAGTTGATGTGATCGAGTCTATTGCTCCAGAAGCTTCTCCTTGAACAGGGAACTTTGACCTCTTCCTGGCATAAATGACTAGGGATTCTATAAGGATACTACGGGACGGATTGAAACCACGTCCCTTTGCAACTCCCTAACCTGCCTTCATCCAGAGATACAAAAAACTGTCTGATCTTTTCGTCTCGTAAGTTCAACCATTTTTCTAGCTGTCTGCTGTAGGCTTTCGCCTTGTCTTTCCCGTCCGGTTCATTCAATAGCACAGTTATTTTGCCAGGTTAATATTGTCTGGATTGATATTCGTTCTGCATATTCTCTTAGCAAAACCTTTTCGCACCAGACAGTTGATATTGTATTCTTATTCGTACATCATTCCCACCCCTTTCACTCGCTCTCGGATTTCTACCAAAGAAAAAAATGATCCGAGTTTTCCTGCTTGATCAATCTGATAGAGATGTTCGATTGTTTTGGGTGTTATACCAAATCCGGGGAACGCTACCCCCGTTATAACCTAGTCCGCGCAGGCGGACTTTGTTTGTGTAGCAGCGATTTCAATCGCCTCCTCTTGCTAACCTACTCCATTGCATAATGTATATCTTATCAGTCTCGGCGATAAGATAGAGGAACAAAAAAATGATTCAATCTTAAATCTAATATGTGGGGTTGAAAAGCTAGAATTAATCAAAAATCTAATAATTTAAACTTAAATTGTATAAAATAAATGGTATTCTTTTATACAATTTAATCCCTAATTATTGTTAAGTTTAGTATACTATTGTACGCTTGCCCAATTTTAATGGTTATCTGGCGACAAATACAACTATTGGATAGAGTTGGCGAGTATAATTTTTAACCAGCTAATCGCTTAACCGGGCAAACTGGGAAGAGGTTGATGATATGGAAAAAATAACTCATCTGTTGCGGACACAGGCACAGGAAAATGGGGAAACTGGAAAACTAGGTTCCAAGGGAATACGGAAGACTTTGGGCAGATTGACTGGTAAGAGTCGCTCAAAACGGGCAGGATGCATCAGAATAGGCAGTGTAGCGCTCACCAGTTGTGTCTGGCTAGCTTATGGTAACTACGCCGTTGCCCAAATTATGCCCGATACAACCTGGGGCGCTGAACAATCGGTGGTTGAGAAAGGTGGTATCGACGGCGCTATTGTTGATTTGATTACCCAGGGAGCAACTCGTGGTGCTAACCGATTTCACAGTTTTGAACAATTTGATATCACAGAAGGAGAGAGTGTCTATTTTGATTCTCCCCAAGGAATTGAAAATATTTTTAGTCGGGTAAGGGGAAATGACGCCTCGTATATTCTGGGGACGCTGGGTGTCAATGGTGGGGCGAATCTGTTTTTTATTAATCCCAATGGGATTATTTTTGGCGAGAGTGCCAAGCTGCATGTTGAGGGTTCGTTTGTGGCAACGACAGCCAATGGGATTCAGTTTGGGGAACGGGGATTTTTTAGTACCACACAGTCAGAGGTTCCTTCGCCGTTACTGACGGTGAATCCTTCGGCGTTTCTGTTTAATCAAATCACGCCAGGACGCATTGAATCGCGCTCAGTTGCATTTTCTGGAGTTGATCCATTCGGCTTTCCTTTCTTTGGTTTGCGAGTCCCTGATGGTAAAAGTCTGCTGCTAGTGGGTGGAGAGATCCTGATTGATGGACAAATGTTTGAACTTGAGGAGGAAATATTTGGAGGTGGGTTGAATGCATTAGAAGGTCGAGTGGAATTAGCGGCTGTAGCTGGTTCGGGGACAGTAGGATTGACTGTTGACGGCAATAGCCTCTCTTTGAATGTTCCTCCAGAAATTCTGCGGGCGGATATAGAGTTAACCAATGGGGCTTTAGTGATCACTAGTAGCGAAGCTGGGGGTGATATTCAAGTTTGGGGGAAGGAAATCACTCTGACAGATTTTTCGACAATTAGCTCCAGTTCTTTTGGTGCAGGCAAGAGTGGAACTATTGTGGTGAATGCCTCGGAATTAGTGCAAGCTAGTGGCGTGAACAGTGGCTTTTTTACGACCGGCGAAGCAACCGGAGACGGAGGGGAGGTGATGATTACTACACCCGTGCTACAGCTATGGGATGGGGCACAGATTGCCACTGCTACTTTTGGTGCAGGTAATGCTGGTAATGTGGTGGTGAACGCCTCGGAATTGGTTCAAGTTAGTGATAACATCGACAAGGTTGCTAGTGGTTTGAGAACAGATACTTTCGGCGAGGGGGATGCAGGAGACCTCACCATTAACACCCCTGTACTCCTCATCGAAAATGGCGCTGTAATTGCTAGTGGAACTTCTTCCAATAGCACAGGAAATGGCGGCACTTTGACTGTCAATGCCTCGACATTGGTGCAATTGAGTAGTGAAGAAGGTCAGCTTCCCAGTCTCTTAACAACTCAAACTGAGGGACAGGGAAATGGAGGAAATCTAACGATTAACACGCCCAAGTTAGTTGTAACCGATGGAAGCCAAGTTTCGGCTGAAACGTTTGATAGCGGGATTGGTGGTTTAATTGCGGTCAATGCCAATACTGTTGAGGTAACCCGTGGTGGACAACTCCGCACAACCACAGAGGGTAGCAATAATGCTGGAAATATTTCATTACAGGTGGAAGAGAGCGTAACGATTACTGGAGATGATAGTGGATTCTTTGCTAATACTACAAAATACTCCAGTGGCAATGGTGGCAGTATCTTTATTGACCCTCCAATCGTAGTTATCCAGGATGGAGCAGAAATTGCAACTGAGAGTAAGGGGACTGGAGAGGCGGGAGATATTGAAATTCAAGCTAATTTCCTCAGCCTGGATACTAATGCTCGTATTTCTGCTGAAACGGCTACAAACAATGGCGGCGATATTACGCTTCTTATTGATGACATTTTACTCTTGCGCCGTGGGAGTCGCATCTCAGCAACGGCTGGTACGGCTGGGCAAGCAGAGCCACGGGGAGATGGTGGCAATATTACCATTGAATCTGATTTTATTGTTGCTGTTCCAAATGAAAACAGCGATATTACTGCCGATTCTTTTTCCGGAGAAGGAGGACGCATCCGGCTCAAGACTCAAGGTTTGTTTAATCTGGTTATCCGCAGCCGCGAAGAGCTAGAAACTTTACTGGAACCAGATGATCCCTTAGAACTCAAAGCCGCTGAATTGCAATCAAATGACATCACTGCCATTTCGCAAACGGTTCCCCAACTCAGTCAAATTCCTACTCTCATATTATTAGGACTAGACCCGGCTCAAGGACTGGTGGAATTGCCAGCAGAACTTGTTGATGTGACGCGACTGATTGAACAAAGTCTTTGTGCCGCTGCACAGGGAAGTGAATTTATCATAACTGGACGCGGCGGTTTGCCTAAGCCTCCCAATCAGGTGCTTGATGCTGATGCGACTTGGGAAGATTGGCGGATAACTACTGTGGGGGAATCAACGGAGGTGCAGCAATCTAACCAAAACAGTTATCAAGAAGTTACAGAGAATAAGCCAAATAAATTTGTTGAAGCTCAAGGTTGGTTTAAAGATGCAAATGGTACGATTATTCTCACCGCAGAACCAACGGTTGTGACTCCCCACGCAACGGGTTTACCATCGTTCACCTGTCAATAGTTAAAGTTTTCGTGAAACCTTACCGAAATCAAAGTTGCAATGTGAGCGCTATAAATGGTGCGTTACGCTCCGCTCTCCTCACCCTACAATTGCCTGAGGTTTTTGTAGTAAGCACTTCAGTGCTTGTTACAAACATAAATCTAAAAGGTTTAATGATATGAAACGCCTAGTATCCTTATCTGTAAATAAAGTATCAAAGGTCTGTGTTCCTCGGAGGTTGAGTTGGTTGGGAAAATGGGTAAATTTACGATTTTCTGTACTGACGCGATCGCTCAGGCTTGTAGTAAGCGATGAAGCGCTTATGGCACTAAAGTGCCTACTACGAACGGCGCGATCGCTCCTGTTGGCTCTGTTGGGGTTAAGCTTAAGTCTGGGTATCCATAGAATACCTCTAGTAAGGGCAGAACTTCCTGTCGCCACGGAGACTCTAGCCTTAGTACAAGTCGGCAAAAATCACTATGATACTGGACAATTTACTGAAGCTGTACAGGTTTTGCAACAAGCAGCACAGGGGTATGCCGAGACTGGAAATACCCTCCAGCAAGCTCAAGTATTAAGCCTCCTGTCATTAACTTATCAGAAACTCGGACAGTGGCAAGCCGCTGAACAAGCAATTCAAACCAGTTTGTCTTTACTCGAAACTGTACCTCAAGCTAACCCAAGGGTTCGCGCTCAAGTCTTCAATGCTCAAGGGCGTCTACAATTAGCTACAGGCAACGCTGAAGCCGCTTTAGCTAGCTGGGAACAGGCAGAAACTCTCTATCAGCAAGCGAGTGATCCGATAGGAGCAATTGGTAGCCAAATTAATCAAACCGAGGCAATGCAATCCTTGGGATTGTATCGACGCACACAACAGCTTTATCATCGGCTAGAACAAGCCCTTTTTGAGTTAGATGATTCACCTGTTAAGGTGGCTGGGTTGCAAAATTTTGGGACTGTTTTGCGACAAGGGGGGGATTTAGAAAAATCTCAAGATATTCTCAGCCAAAGTTTAGCCTTAACCCAAGCATTAGGCTTACCGCAACAGGAAAGTCAAATATTGCTGAGTTTAGGCAATACAGAGCAAACCTTAGCCCAACGCGCTAAAGTGTTTGAAAATTCCTCAGGCAAAGACTATATCCAAGCTGCCCTGACTCACTACCAACAGGCGGCAATGAAAGCCACGATTCCTTTAACCCGAATTCAAGCTCAACTTAATCAATTGAATTTATTGATTGAGACTGACTCTATATCACCGGATCAAGAGTTTTTGTCTTCAATATCAACCGGATTATTAACTTTACATGCTAGTCGGGCTTCTGTTTATGCTCATGTGAATTTTGCTGAAAGTTTGCTCCAGATTCCAGAGTTAATGGCACAGAAGCAACGCACTAATGATATGGCGGCAATCTTAACGACAGCGATTCAACAAGCTGAAGCTTTACAAGACCAACGGGCGATATCTTATAGTTTGGGTACGCTAGGTAAGCTCTATGAAAAAACCCAAGACTGGACAAACGCCAAAAATGTAACCGAAAAAGCACTCCTGATTGCTCAACAGATGAATGCAGCTGATATCACCTATCAATGGCAATGGCAAATGGGGCGATTACTGCAAGCCCAAGCCCAAGAGAATTCTCCAAATCTGCTTGTCAATTCAGACGCGATCGCATATTACAATGAAGCCGTTAAGACACTCAACAATTTACGCGGTGATTTAGTCGCCCTCAATCCCGAAATTCAATTTTCCTTCCGAGAAACTGTCGAACCTGTTTATCGTCAATTCGTCGATTTACTTCTGCGTTCCCCCACTCCCAATAAAGCCAATCTGAGCCAAGCCCGCGATATCATGGAAGCCTTGCAATTGGCTGAACTGGATAACTTCTTTCGCGATGCTTGTGCCACACCAGAAGCTGTGAATATTGATAACGTTGATCCTCAAGCGGCGATCATTTATCCAATTATATTACCCAATCGCTTGGAGGTAATTCTCAAATTACCTGGACAAAATAACCTGCGCCACTATGCCCATCAAGGCGTCTCTGAACCTCAAGTTGATCAAGCCGTGGAACAATTGCGCCAGGATTTAACCAAACGCAGTACGAGTATCAGTAAAATTAAACAGGATGCGGCACAACTTTACGATTGGTTAATTCGCCCCTTTGAAGCTGATTTAGAACCCGCAAACTCAGATAACCCCACCGTTAAAACTTTAGTATTTGTCCTCGATGGTTCCTTACGCAATATTCCCCCCTCGACTCTCTATGACGGAGAAAAGTATTTAATTGAGCGATATGCTGTGGCGTTAACGCCCGGTTTACAACTCCTAGAACCCAAACCCCTCAACCGCGAGAATTTCCGAGGGCTGATTGCTGGAACGACAAATGCACCCAGCTTTGAGCAAGAAGGATTTTCTACCCTAGACAATGTAGCCGATGAGTTAGCCGGAATCCGAAACCAACTCAACCTAAGTCAAAGCCTAGAGAATCAGGATTTTATACAAGATAATATCCGCAATCAGATTAATATGGAACCCTTTAATCTGGTACACATTGCCACCCACGGCAAATTTAGTTCTAATCCCCAACAAACCTTCCTCTTAGACTGGAGTGGGCGGATTAATGTTCAGGATTTAGATAGTTTATTACGCACCAATGAACCCAATCGTACTACCGCTATTGAATTACTGGTTTTGAGTGCTTGCGAAACAGCCGCTGGAGATAAGCGTGCGGCATTAGGATTAGCCGGAATCGCGGTTCGAGCTGGCGCCCGCAGCACATTGGCGACATTGTGGCAAGTTAACGATGCATCCACCGCAGAATTTATGCGACGGTTTTATCAACAGTTAAAAGAGCCTCAACTGAGTAAAGCTGAAGCTCTGCGGAAAACTCAAATTGCTTTCTTAACCGAGTATCCAGATGATCCGGATAAAGATTACCTACGCCCCTATCACTGGGCACCCTTTATTCTGGTTGGGAACTGGTTATAACATTGCCAGGTATAACACTACCAGCAATGGGTTCTTGCTCAATTTCTTGTAACCCAATTCTTTCATCTCCCAAGAGTTCTAACCAGATACTTTCCAATGTGGCATTTTCAGGGTATTCCAAGCGTAATTGAGCCAATTCTGAGAACATATCATACCAAACGTCATGACGGGCGTAAGCGGCAACCCGTTCTAGGGGGTTTTTTGACAGATTTAATTCTGCCTCAAGTTCAGCAGATTGGGCAACTCGTCGCACAAATCCCGTCAGCGATGCTGGCGCCAGTCGAGTTGCTGCTTGCTGGGATTGTGCTGAACTAGGACAACTCATTTCAAAATACCAGCGATAGGTTTTACCTATTTCTAATGGCTTTTCTGTTGTGGGAACTGTTACACTGACGATTCCTGGTGTTGCTGGCAGTTTAAAGGTGGTGCGGTAAATATCATTTTCCCCCTGTTGGATGGAAAATTCTCCAGAGGATACTTTGTCTGAACCGTAGGGAACATAAACCCAAAAGGTGGGATAGTCACTCACGGTTAACTGAAAGTTCTTGCCACCTGCCATGCGAGTGAGGAAGAGATCTCCTTCGGTGTATTCGCAGTTACCACGAGTACCTGTTCCATTGCGGGTTGTAGGAGTACCACCACCATCCTTAGGCGGTAAATTGGGCAGGAGAGAGGGAATTGATATTGGCTCAAAGATAGTATTTGACGACTCAACTTGTGCCGTCGCTGGAGGAAGACGAGTAATGAGGCTGATGATGATTCCTATAGCTAGTACAGCTTTGCTGCGAGGAATAAGTATAAATTTGAAATTGTTCATGTCTTAGCCTGTAAAAATACTAGAGGATAGAACGTGGAGTTGTCAGCAGGGGAGTTCTCAGAGTGGGGAAGCCGGGGAGAATTTATAAGGTAACTCTCCGCTTTAAAATTTGCTTCCCTTGAGATGCTCCTCCAGACAATGATTTCGCCACAATGTTCAATTCTAGATGCACCCGTCACGTTTGTCGTTTGATTTAACCCTAATCTAAATGCCCAAAAGCTTTGCGCCAGAAATGATATAAGGGGTAGTGCTGGGAGTAGGGAATGTGAGAGTTCGAGTATAAAACTTGATAGGGTTCCACTAAGTTGGGAAGGTCAAGACCCATCGGAATCATAATATCTGTGATATTGGGTTCTTTGTCCTCCTCTTCGTTTGTATCACTTTGATTTCCGTGCTTAATAGCAGTGAGAACAGAAGCTTCTGAAGGCAAGGAAGCAAGAGATTGAGTTCTTGGAATAGGACAAGGACGATTACCACACCGACGGCGAGAATAGCGACCCCAACTTCTCCAACTATTTAGAGAAAATCCTGAACTTACCGGATATAATAGGAAAAAAGTTTCAGGAGTATATGTATCCCAAAAGATAGTTCTCATCTGTTTGCAAATCCTCATTCTTTAGTAGTTAGTAAGGGATGGCTGAGTGAATCTGTCCGCTTTGCCTTCCCGTTTCGGTTTTCAGTATGAATGACTATTTCCCCAAAGAGTTGAGGAAAATTCAGGACTTGAAAATTCAGGAAAATTCAGGGTGTTCAGTAAAGTTGAGGTTTATCTTACTAAATATTTAGGAATAATTTTATCGCACTGGCGTCTTGAAAGATGTTAAATTTTATGACTCAGTGGAACTAGAAGCTGACTAGAGAAAAGGACGATCGCTATCGCGTCTTATGTACCTTGTTCCGAAAAGGATTGAGCCATTTTTATAATCTGCCTTAATTCATAATTGTATCGAATGTAACCTTTTAACCTCTGCCAGCGCTGTCCTTATAATTGTATCGATATGTAAAAAACCTAGTCAGTTTGCTAGGGTTGAACTAGAAACTCTCTATGACTCTATTATGGCAGGCAGAGTCTCGCCAACGGCATTCCCAGCCAGAATGTCGAAAATATATAGACGTGGTGTCACCTCTGTAACAGGCGGCAAAACCGAGCTATTGGATGGTAATGATTTAAAGATTACACAGCAATTATTACCCGAAAAATTTCCATCTCAAATAAATCGGAATAATTCATGAAAATTCAGGTTTATGGCTTGTGTAATTTTCGCAAAATCTCACTTCATCTCAGGGTGTATTCGTATTTACTAAGATAAGATAAGTAGGTTAGTCTGAGTCTTCATGCCAATGAAATTTGATATAGATGACGCCATCCAAATGGCGAACCAAGCTGTATCATACAGCGCTCACCGCAGCTTGACGGATGTAGAAGTCATGGTTCTCAAAGGAGCATGGCAACGTCAAGAGTATGATCAAATTGCCGCCAAACATCAATATGCCACCAGCTATATTAGTCAAGATGTCGCTCCGAAGCTGTGGAAAATCTTAACCGAAGCCTTAGGAGAGAAAGTGAAAAAAAGCAATTTCAAACAAGTACTGGAGAGATATTGGAAACAGCACCAGGTTTCCCAGGCTTCCCCCAATCCAATTTCTCCAGCCCCAAACCTTTATCTTCCTAACCAAAAACAGTTAGAATCATTTACGCCCGACTACTATGTAGAACGCTCTCCCTTGGAAAGCACTTGTTATCAAACCCTCTTACAACCGGGAGCGCTGGTGCGGATTAAAGCACCCAGTTTAATGGGTAAAACCTTACTCGTAAATCGGGTATTAGCTAAATTAGCCACTCAAGGCTACCGCACCGCTAGTTTAAGCTTTAAACTAGCCGATAGTCAGAGTCATTTCACTCATCTGGATAAATTATTACGGTGGTTTTGTATTAATCTCTCTCGCGAACTCGGCTTAGCCAATGCCTTAGACGATTATTGGGATGAAGAGGATATGGGTTCTAAGGTCAGTTGTACTACCTATTTTGAAGACTATCTCTTAGCCTCCACGAATAGTCCCATTGCCTTGTGCTTAGATGATGTACATTTACTCTTCCCGTATCCCGAAATTTATGAAGACTTTTTCGGACTCTTGCGCTCCTGGTATGAAAAAGCCAGAAGTCGCCAACGGTGGAAACTATTGCGGTTAATTATCGTCCATTCAACTGATGTTTATATTCGCCTCAACATTAATCAATCACCATTTAATGTTGGGTTACCCATTGAACTTGCTGATTTTACCTTAGAGCAGATACAAGAGTTTGCCCAAAAATATGGACTCAATCCTGATCTGAGTTATCTTCAACCCTTAATCAACATGATTGGAGGACATCCCTATTTAGTCGAACGCGCCTTTACCTACCTAAAAAATGACCCCAATATGCCCCTCGATCAACTCTTAGCCACCGCACCTACAGACGCTGGAATTTATGCCAGTCATTTGCGAGAAAATTGGTTTTATCTGCAATCTCATCCTCAACTCGCAGAGGCGTTTAAAACCGTTGTTACCAAGACAACCCCTATACAAGTTGAACCCATGCAAGCCTATCAACTTCATAGTATAGGATTAATCAAACGGTCGGGAAATAAGGTCGAACCCCGCTGTGATTTATATCGTCAATATTTCTGCCATCATTAAGGAGTGAATACCGAATGTATGCTGATGAACTCAACGGGGCTGATCGGTATCATCTTGGCGGAAGTTTACCCGCTGATGCACCCACTTATGTGGTAAGAAAAGCAGATTCTGAACTCTATAACGGTTTACTATCCGGGGAATATTGCTATGTCCTTAATTCTCGGCAAATGGGCAAATCTTCCCTGCGAATCCGTACCATGTGCAAACTCACAGCCCAAGGAATTGCCTGTGCCGAAATTGAACTGAATGGTATTGGGAGTCAACAGATTAGCGCCCAGCAGTGGTACGGTGGGATTATCCAAGAATTAATTAGTGGTTTCGATTTACAAGTGAATCGACGTAACTGGTTACGGGAGTATGAGGATCTCTCCCCGGTGCAACGTTTGGGCAAATTTCTGGAAACAGTATTGCTGGCACAGATTCCCAAAAACATCGTTATTTTTATCGATGAAATTGATAGTGTTTTGGGATTGAGTTTTCCGGCTGATGATTTTTTTGGACTGATCCGTAATTGTTATGACAAACGGGCAACCAAATCTGACTACAAACGCCTTACTTTTGCCTTATTGGGAGTTGCCACGCCATCGGATTTAATTCAAGACAAATATGCAACGCCATTTAACATTGGTCGGGCAATTGAATTGAAAGGGTTTAAGGTTCACGAAAGCGCGGCTTTAATTCAAGGATTAGTCGGACGAATAAGCTGTCCCCAAGCTGTATTAAGCGAGGTATTGTATTGGACAGGGGGTCAGCCGTTTCTCACCCAGAAATTATGTTGGCTTCTGGTGAATCGTTGTAATCAGGAACAGAATGGACTCTGCATTATTCCTGAGAATGAAGCCCCGCGATGGGTGAAACAGTTTGTGCAAACGCAAATTATTGAAAATTGGGAAGCCCAAGATGAACCGGAACATCTGAGAACGATTCGCGATCGCCTGCTGGGACAACTTCACTGTTGTCAACGATCCCTCCAGATTTATCGAATCATTTTAGAACAGGGAAGTGTTGAGGCAAAAAATAGTCCTGAACATATCGAATTGCGGCTATCGGGATTAGTGAATAAGCACCAGGGTAACTTAGTGGTTTATAACCCGATCTATCAAACCGTTTTTAATCTAGATTGGATTGAAAAATATTGTCCCAAGGAACGGATTCTTGCCGTCGTCTTTACCGATGTGGAATCATTCTCGACAAAAATGGCAGCCGATGAGAAGCATACCATGGGACTGCTCCAAAGGGATTTTCAGCTTATCCGAGAATGCTGTGAGCAGTTTTCCGGCGAGGTACTCAAAGGGTTGGGAGATGGGTTGTTGATGCGCTTTGAAACTGCACAAAACGCTGTTGATTGCGCGATCGCGATCCAAAATTCGCTCAAAACCGCTGCGGCGAATTTACCCAAGCGGGACATTCTCCGCCATCGAATTGGTATCCATCTGGGGGAAGTGTTTTTCTTCCAAAATGATTTCGGTGTTTCACCCTCCCGTAATTTTATCAACGCCTATCAGGATGATGTGATGGGTAATGTGGTGAATGTGGCGGCGCGGCTGCAAACTGAAGCACCAGCGGGGGGAATTTGTATTTCCCAAACCGTCTACGAAGCCGTTAAAGATCATCTGAATGAAGTGAAGGATCACCAACAGCTTCAGATTACGAAAGCCGGAGAACGCCTGTTAAAGAATATTCCCCAACCTGTCGCCGTTTATATTATTACCCTTGATCCGTACCTGCAACCCTGGTGGTGGAAAATACTCATCGTCTTAATCACAGCCGCGATCGCGACAGGTATGGTTTTCGGGGTGCGATCGCGCGGTTGGTTGGAATCCTGGGAACTCACCGTATTCGATCACCTGATGCGGCTGCGACCCCATGAAGGACCCGATGAACGACTCTTAATTGTAGAGATTACCGAAAAAGACGTTCAGGCTCAACCCTCAGCCGAACGAGTTGGCTCATCTCTATCTGATCGAGCCTTTGCTCAACTCTTAGCCAAATTAGAATCCTATCAACCCCAAACCATTGGCTTAGATATTTATCGCGATCGCCCTGTAGACGAAAACTATCCAGAGTTAGCCCAAGCCATGAAAAAGAGCGATCGCTTGTTTACCATCTGCCATTACGGGAATCCTGGGGTTTTACCGCCACCGGAAGTGTCAGCGGAACGACAAGGGTTTAATAATGTTGTCCTCGATACGGATGAAATTCTGCGTCGTCATCTTATAGCCGTTTCTGACGCCTTACCCTGTCAAAATCAATACGCTTTTAGTATACAGATTGCCGCTCATTATCTAAAGAGCCAAGGAATTAAACCGCAACTGAATCCCGAAGGTTACTTCCAGTTTGGCTCAACGGTGTTTAAAACTCTAGAAAAAAACACAGGTGGCTATTCTAATATTGATTCGAGTGGTCACCAAATCTTACTCAATTACCGCGCCACTCCCCAGATTGCTGAGAAAATTACGCTCACAGATGTTCTGAATGGTCAACTCAATCCTAAGCGAGTAAAAAATCGTATTGTTCTGATTGGCACCACCGCTCCCAGTTTTAACGATCATCGTTGGCGTACTCCCTCTAGTGGAGGACAGAATACCGTTCAAACCCTGACCGGGATTGAAATTCAGGCGCAGATGGTCAGTCAAATTCTCAGTGCTGTTTTAGATCATCGACCCCTGATATGGTGGTGGTCCCAACCCATTGAGATCCTCTGGATTGGCGGCTGGTCTTTAGTTGGAGGAATACTCGCCCACAATTCTTGTTCACTATTAGGTTTTCTGATCCGAGGCGGAGTCGCTACAGGTATTTTATACGGAAGCGGGTGGGTTCTTTTCCTGCAAGGGGGTTGGATACCGATAGTTCCCGCCGCTTTAGCCTTGGTCATGACTGGAGGTATGCTGATTGTTTTCGGGAGTATGTCAGAGAAAGCAGGCAATATTCCAGCTAACCGGATAAGTTGGGTTTCGTTTCTCAACCCAACCTACTTGCGTTGACATGCACCCTTGTTTTCTCTGAGTTGAAATCTCCATTTTATGACTGATTAGTTTTTTGGTAGGGTGGGGAAGAACCCGCTGGACATTGAATAGTATTCTCCACTACTTCAGGTTGAGAGGGAGGCGTTTGTGACGGTTGATTCGTCTGGCAAATTTGATCAATCGCCGATTCCCCAATCACAAACACCGCCCCGGTATAACTCTTTAAATCCGGCTTCTTCGCTTGAGCCGTAACCAGCGCTTGCTGTTGATTCGCTGAGACAATCTCATACTCATAAGATTCGGGCTGCGATTGCAAGGGAATTGCCAACTCCTCTAAGCTTGAGGCAAATTGTTCGTGTTGTAAATAGAAAATTTGTTGGCTTTTATTCACCGAATTAATAAACGATTTGGCTTCTAATTCTCCCGCTAAATCAATTGGTGGCAATGGTGAAGGAGTCAGGAGAGTGTGGGTAGGTAAAATCGGTTGAGGTTCATTTAGAGACAGAGAAGATTTTGCCGTATTTTGATTTTCTGGGACGGGTGAGGCGCTATTCCTTGGGGTTTCTGTGGGCTGAGAAGACAGCTGATTAGAAAACGGGCGCTGTTGCCAATACCAATAGAGAGAAGTCACCGCCCCGCCAAAAATAAGTAAGACAACTCCTGCTACCCATTTCGCTTTTCGCCCTTTCAGCAGCTTGAGCCCATTCAACTGAATCGGTGTTTTTGTTAGGGGGGATGATTTAGAGGGATTGGACCTTGAAGCGACTGCTCTGCCTTGATTCGGAGCCGATTCATCCTTTAAAATCTGCGTTGGTGCGTCCGGGGCATAATCCCATCGCGCCGTAGAATCTTGGCTATAACTATTTGTCCCTGATGGGGGATAGTTGACCGCTGAATTCCGAGAACGTTTCCCAGATGTCCCCGCCGAATTTTCTCCTGTCCCGGTCAAAGATTTTGCCGGATTCCTCATGCCCGACTTGCTCATTTTTCCGGTGGTTTTATCCAACATCTTGGTTGGGATCTGGGTCAAATTTTGTCCTTTGGTTCTCGCCCCTTGAATAGACATTCCTTGCCCAGGAGAGGATGTGATAATACCCGAATTGTAATGAGATAAATTTTTCAGATCAGCTAAGACTGCTGTGACGGATTGGTAACGCTGACGGAAGTCATAGCGCACCATTTTATCGATAACATAACCCAGACCTGGGCTAATATTCAGTTGATCGCGCCAGAGAAATTCACTGGTTTCAGGGTCTTGTTGTAGTTCTTTTGGGTGTAACCCGGTCAAAGCTTGGATACCAATTATCCCCACCCCATAGATATCACTGCTAAAGCGCGGTTTTCCGGCTAATTGTTCGTTAGGCATATAGCCGGCTGAACCAATGGCAATCGTCAGCGCCGTTGGTTCCTTGGTTTCGACGGGTTGAGTACTGATTTGTTTAACCGCGCCAAAATCAATTAAAACAATTTTATGATCGGATTTGCGTTTGATGATATTCGCCGGTTTGAGATCCCGGTGAATAACTTGATGCTGATGAACAAACTCCAGAGGTTTTAAAATTTCTTGTAATAGTCGAATAACAATTGCCTCTCTCAACGGCTTACCGAGGGGTAAAAGTTTAGATAGACTATCACCTTCGATAAATTCCTGGACTAAATAAAATTCTTGATTTTCTTCAAAGTGAGCGAACAGTCGGGGAATTTGCTCATGGTTTCCTAATTTATACAGAACCTCGGCTTCGGTATTGAATAAACGTCTTGCTGTCTGCAACATCGCCGGATCAGTGGTTTTTGGCTTCAGTTGCTTGACAACACACCAAGGATAACCGGGTAATTGTCTATCTTCTGCGAGAAAGGTGGTTCCAAACCCACCCGCCCCAAGCTGACGGATAACGCGGTAGCGCCCACTAAGTGTAATATCGGTCATGAGAGTTGTATCGAGGTTGTCAGCGTAAGCCATCTGATCAAACGAGACTGCAAATTGTACATTAGCCTAACTTCATTGTCGCTGCTAATCTGGCAATGTAACAATCAATCTGTGATAAGTGCATCAGGAATTACTCTATGGCATCCTAGCACCCAGAATCGGTTATAGCGCTTGGCGAGCAAAGCGATTAGCGCTTCCTTTGTTAAATTGGATTCGATAGAGAGTATTGCACCCCTCCTTTTTCAGGATAATCGCAATCGGGCTACAGTTGAAAGGTTTACTCTATCACGAGGTCTATCAGGAGTCCCCAATCGGGTATTCACAGTTTGACCGATCTCGTTAGTGATTGGTTTGAGTTGAGAATGGGGCAAAATCTGAATAGGATAGACATACTAACAGATTGCCCACTCTAATCCAATCACTCAATTGTAAAGGAATAATTTATGGCTTACTTCTGGTTTAAGGCGTTTCACCTAATTGGCGTTGTTGTCTGGTTTGCTGGGTTATTCTACCTCGTGCGTCTTTTCGTCTATCACGCAGAAGCCTCGCAGGAAGCGGAACCCGCGCAAACGATTCTGAAAAATCAATACCAACTCATGGAGAAACGTCTCTACAACATCATTACCACACCGGGAATGATTGTGACTGTCGCCATGGCAATTGGTTTACTCACCACTGAGCCAGAGGTTTTAAAGTCTGGTTGGATGCACGCTAAGTTGGGGTTTGTCGTGGCGTTGCTGGCTTATCATTTTTACTGCGGTCGGTTGATGCGACGGTTAGCATCTGGAGAATGTCAATGGACCAGTCAACAGTTTCGCGCACTCAATGAAGCCCCCACTGTCCTACTCGTCGCGATTGTTTTACTTGCCGTGTTTAAGAATAGTTTACCCACAGATATCACGGCTTGGGGAATCTTTGCCCTGATTATTGCTATGGCAGCATCGATTCAACTCTATGCTAAAAAACGGAAGCGGGATAAGGAAAAAAGTTTGGCAGAAGCGTCCCCAGCAACCAGTGAGGAGATGACCGAACAGGTATCTGCCTAAGGACAAATGAACTGTGGTAGAGACGTTCCGGCTGAACGTCTCTTCTGGTTAAGAAGAGTAAACTTTGGGATTAATATTTCCTTATCTTTTGTGGAAAACTAAGCGGTTTCTGTGGAAAAGTGGCAATATCTGTGGAAAAGTCAGGCTTTTTCCAGGGGGTATGAGTGATTAAAAGGTAATCTGATCCGACTCATAAGCTGGGGGTTCAACATGAATCAACACTCGCACCGGATGAAAGCGTTCTTCTAATCGATCCTCCACAGCTTCGGTAATTTGGTGGGCGGTTTCCACGTCTTTGGCATCAACAATCAGATGCATTTCCAGAAAGACTTGACGCCCCAAAACACCACGAGAGGCGATATCGTGGCAGTTGATTACTCCAGGAACTTGCATAACAATGACTTGAATCGCTTCAGGTGCGATCGCGACTTCATCCACTAACCAGGGTAAGTTATCTGTTAACACCTTCCAACCACTGCGAAAGACTAACAGGGCGACAGGAAAGGCGAGAATCACATCTAGCCACTGGAGTTGGGGCAGATTCCATACTTCTCCTTGCCAGATGCCAATCAATCCTAGCAAAACCGTAATGGTTACCCACACATCACTCATCGTGTGTTGAGCATCCGCTATCAAAATCGCACTTCCCACCCGCTTCCCGACATTTCTTTCATAGAAGGTGACGAAAATATTCACGCCTAAGACAATCAGCAGTAACCACAACTCTGTCGGTGCAATCTTGATCGGCGTCAAACCGTTGACAATCCTCTCGATTGTGCCTTTGAGAATTTCAAAACAGGCGATGCCCAAAAACGCCGCAATCCCCAAAGCGCCCACCGCTTCAAACTTCTGATGACCATAGGGATGTTCGCGATCGGGGTAAGGAGACGAAAATCGATTCGCCACTAAGCCCAAAACATTATTGGCACTATCGGTGACACTGTGCAACGCATCAGCTTGTAAGCTCAAAGACCCTGTTAAAATGCCAACAACGGCTTTCAATGCCATCACGAATACATTCAACACCAGGGTAATCAGCAAAACCTTGCGAACTTCAGCACGTTTGTCGGCTGGCATTATGTTTGCCCCTAAATAACTAATTTCCCCTATCTTTAGTTTAGAGTTTAGTCGGGAAAATGACTGAAACCCTTGTCATTTAATGCTTTTAATTCTCTAAGCCCCCTAACTTTTTGTAGGCTTCTTGCGAGTTTTTCTAGGCATTGTGTGCCAAGACGCCTAATTCTTTGGTAGATTTTCGGAGGGACTTAGTTACCATCTTCTATCAGTAAGCGCTCATTATTAAGATTTATTGCTCATGGTTCCAGCTCAACTTACCCTCAATCTGGCTCAAGGGTCTGTATCGTTCAAATTTACGCCGGAAGCTGCCCAAAATTTACAAAAGGCTCTTGCCCAACTTGTACAAACCTTAAAAGCTACGGCTCAAGCCCCAGGCAGTACCAGCAAGCCCAGTCCACAAAAACCGATAGAGTACCAATATACTGGGGATGTTTTCTTGGAAATTTTCTGCAATCCCAATATTTACCCCAGTCCCTTTGCGGCTAAAGTCCTAATTACACTGCGGGATGAACGCATCCGTTTGAGTACGGAAGCCGAACTGACTCGGGTGATTGAGGATGTCAATCAGTATCTAGAACAAGTTGGCTGACAATTTAAGGTAGGGCAGCTTTACAGAAGTGTAAAGTATTGTAAAATAAGCAAGGGGTTCAAAGACAAAATTATGAGTTCTAACAATATCCAAGACGTTTTACAAACTGGCTTCCGTGTATCGCTGGGGGCTACCACTTCCCTCATCGAAAGCCTTCAGGATCAGCAAAAGCGGGAAGAAAACCTGTCCCTGCTGAACTTAGACTTCAATCAACAGGTTGCTGAGTTGTCAAAAAAAGGTGAAAAAACCGAGCAAGAGGCTCAACGCTTGATTGAACAGATATTCAACCAAATGAACCAACCGACAGAATCAGCTACACCATCAACGCCCAGGGACAGTGGTTCATCATCAACGGGAACCACATCTCGCAGTACCCAACAAGAACTTGAAGAACTGACGGTACAAATCGCCCTGATCCGAACCGAGTTGGAGCAGATGCGTAACCCTGACTAGAACAAATAATACCGACTTGTGCCTCATCGTAGCCTCATCTTAATGGATAGGTTAACTGGGGCTCCTACAGTATTTCAGGTTATCCAAATTTTAATATGCAATTACATTGGTGCTTTGCTAAGCTGCATCCTTTTTTTTAGGGTTGTATCAGGAGCGAGAGCTATGGCTTAAGCCTAAAGCCGAAAGGGTTTCCCCATGTAAATCGGCACTTGTTTCTGACTCGCCAATTCACCAATGACCCATAACAACGAACCGATAACGACACTTGACAGAGTAAATTTGTACAACTCATATAAGCGCCGAGCCACAATCCCTCTCAAATAAGGCTATTTAATCGTTTTCCCATTCTTCGGAACCAATTAAATCACCAATCCGGTCTCTAAGCAAGAAATCACACTGTTCTAGTTCGCATTCGATACATACCCACTCGCGAGCTGGAATGTACTGACAAAGAACGTAGATGGGCTGCTGACGGCTGACCACTCCTTTTTCCACGAGTTGACGTGCTTCTTCTTGAATCACATCAATGGAGTATCGAATAGAGGGAGTAGAGGGAGCAGTTTGAAGACTCATCGGGCTCATAGATACCATCCTGACTAAAAACTAAGCTACGTTCTAACTATATACGAATTTGGCTAGCCTGAAAAGGTATCTCGTTCCGTATAGAAAGTTACAAAGATCTTCGAGTTATGAATAAAAAATACCAAAGATACAAATTGTTTCAGCTTTTAATCGCTAGCGACTAAAAGCTGAAACCCTTGCTATACCGTTAAATTGGCAGTTGATAGTGGGGCTGCCTCTGAGATTCCTCTCTCGATCATGGCAAGTTAATTAATAAAACTTAAATAAACTCTGTTAAGCTATAATCACATTCAATCTGATCAAATAATACCTCAAGTGCGATCGCCTGCGCCTCTGGCATCTGTCCGTAGGAGTAAACATAAGGCGTCTGGGCGGGGAGGTCAGGTAAGAACTGCTCTAAGGTGTATGGACTACCGTAAATCACCAATGCCTCTAAGACTTGATCCGTTAATAATCGCTGTAGCCAATCCGCAGCCACAGCAGTTAAAGAAGCCGTACTCCGAAACGGATTTCCACGAATAAAAAGCTGTAGCAGCGTCGGAATCGGTCGCTCATTGTGATCCCTCAGCATCGGTGGCGTATGGCAATCCACCCATTGCAATTGGTAGCCAAACTGTTGGGGTAGGGTAACGGCTGGAGCATTTCGCCCCAAAACATCACAGGTTAAAATATCATCCACAATGATGAGGTTGCGCCCCTGGCGACTATTCGGGAGCAGTTTTGAGCGCAGGGGTAGGGAACCGCCAACTTGTTGAGAATCACGGAGGATATTAGTAACCGTATCAATGGCAGTCGGTTGAGCCAGATGACCCAGAAACGATAAGGGTTGAGCTTGATCACTTCGGCTCCCTGACACCTGTGTCCCCTGGCTGATCTTCGCCTTCGCCTGCCAAATCCGTTCCACAGATGCCAGAATGCGATCGCGGGAAATCCGTCCTGCCGCTACAGCATCACAGACGGCTTGAATGGCGGTTTCTGGGTTAACGGGCATGAGTAAAATATCAGCCCCAGCTTCAACCGCTTTTACAGGGGCTTCCGTTGCGCCATAGCGATTAGTGATCGCACCCATAATTAAGGCATCGGTGACTATCAACCCCTCAAACCCCAACTCTTGGCGCAGAACTTGGGTTAAAACTTTTTGTGATAACGTCGCTGGATAGTGATCATCCAAGCTAGGGATCAACAGATGAGCCGTCATCACCGCATCCACACCCGCCGCCATAGCCGCTTGAAACGGGGGAAACTCCACCTGTGCCATTCGCGATCGCGAATGGGATAAGATCGGTAAATCTAAATGGGAATCGATCGCGGTATCCCCATGACCGGGGAAATGTTTCGCCGTGGTTAACACCGGATAATCTTGCGTCCCTCGGATAAACTGACAAGCCAATTGACTCACGATTTCCGGCGTCTCACCATAAGCCCGCACATTGATTACCGGGTTTTGGGGATTATTATTAACATCTACAACAGGCGCAAGAATCCAGTTAATCCCAATCGCTAAGGCTTCTTGGGCAGTAATTGCGCCCTTTTGTTTAGCATAATTTTGGGCTTTTTGCAAATCCTGACGGGCAATCGCCCCTATTGCCATCGGTGGCGCAAACCAAGTCGCCCCAGCAAAGCGTTGACCGACCCCTTCTTCAATATCAGCGGCAATCAACAAGGGGATTTGGGCATACTCTTGTAATTGTTGCGATCGCAGCGCTAGTTCCCCAGCACTCGCACCCAGTAAAATCACCCCTCCCACGCCCCAATCCTGTATCCAATGCTGCAACCTAGCGGCGGGAGGTTCCCAAGCCGGGTACTGAATTTGGTGGTCAAACAGGTAGCCAGATGCCCGCACCACAACCATCTGTGCCACCTGTTGTGCCAAGGAGAGAGACTGGATATCGGGTAAGGAATTCACTCGTTTTCTTCTGCCTCAGGAACCTGATCATCGAGTTCCTTACTATGACGTTCTTGTGAGAGTTGATTCAGCAGTGTCAACATGCGATCGCCGCGTTCCAAGCCTCGGTCTTCAATAAAGACGACCTCTGGGGTACGACGCAAGCGCACCCGCCGACCTAATTCGCGACGGACAAAACCCGTAGCTGATTGTAAACCCGCCATCGTTTCTGATTTTGCCTCTTCGGTGCCATAGATTGAGACATAAATTTTGGCATGTTGCAAGTCACCCGAAACATTTACATCCGTAACGCTGACCATCCCAGCACCGACACGGTCATCTTTGATATCGTGTAACAACATTTGACTGACTTCCTGCTGAATCAGCGAGGAAACCCTAGACACACGGCGATTTGTAGCCATAACGCCCCCTTTACTATGAGTATGGGCAGTTGGAGACCAACGATTTCTAGTGTAAGCTTCCCCGCTCTAAATACACAGGGCTTCCCGCTTCGGAGGTATCTTGTGACATACTGACCCGCTAAACTGGGTTCAGTCCTAGCATGGCACGCAGGGTGAAAGCCAGGAATAAAAACGTCCCCACCACCAAACCCACCAGCGCGATCGCACTCACGGGATTACTCAATACCGGCTTAAAGCGCTCAAATAGGGCAAAGAAGATGCCCAAGGTTATGCTAATCAAGTAACGGGGGTAACGGCTAATATTTTGTAAAAAGTCTTTCATTGCAACTTGCTACTATCTTTAAATGACAAATGACGAAATTTTAGCATTTTGGTTTGGAACGCCCGATGACCCAGCTTATCGGAAGCCCCGTCAGGCTTGGTTTACCAAAAATCCCGGCTTTGACGAAGAGGTGCGATCGCGCTTTTTGGAGGATTATCAACAAGCGGCGGCGGGTCAACTCAACCATTGGCAGGAATCTCCCCATACTTGTCTGGCGCTGATTTTACTGCTGGATCAGTTTCCCCGCAATATGTTTCGCGGTCAACCCCAAGCCTTTGCCACTGACTCTCAAGCGTTAGCCGCCGCCCAACATGCGGTATCACAAGGGTTTGACCAAACCTTGATCTCTGTGCAACGCTGGTTTATTTATATGCCCTATGAACATAGTGAGAACTTAGCACACCAGAAGAAGTGTGTTGAATTATTCTCCACGCTGAAAAATGATCCAGACAGCGCCAGTACTATTGATTACGCCTATCGTCATTTGAAGGTGATTGAACGCTTTGGACGCTTTCCCCATCGCAACCCGATTCTGGGTCGAGAAAGCACACCAGAAGAAGTGGTGTTTCTTAAACAACCGGGTTCCTCGTTTTGACGATGGGTGTTGTGGGGGTGAACCCCATAATGAACCACTCGAATCCACTTAATTTACTCAGCTCGCCCTCTACTCCAATGCTTGAGAGACTTTTTGTCAAATTTTAGGGGAGAACAACATCAGCCCAAAAACTGATTCCATCGCCCTTTGTAAAGTTTTTTTCCTGGTGCGTAGAAGGCAGCCATATTTCCAGAGTAACCAGTGAAAGGGTCATTTATCGAGGTAACTTATGTTAAAGCAACTGCCTTTAAAACGACTAGGGCTAACCGCTTCTAAAAACCTAGACAAACCTACCCATAAGTAATTCTGCCTTGGTATAAGTCCACGGTGTAACTTTTGGTCGATAACCGTTAACGCTGACGCTTGGCTGATACCCGGCATTGTTGCTCGATATCAGCCTTAACTAACGGCTCCCAGTTAGAGACACTATAGTAATCGTGTCTACGATTGACTACAGGGCATCGACCAATAAAATTATTAAATTGATATAGAGCGCTCCATACGTGCTTTCTCGGATTCACTCCGAGATAGGCGGACACAGAGCGCGGCA